>CANIAI010000169.1 GCA_947465275.1 Acidobacteriota bacterium
CGCCGCGATCGTGACGGCGGTCGAAACGGCCGCCGCGCAGGTCACCGTGTCCGAGACCGTTCAGCCCGTCAGGGCTCCCGCCGTACAGAAGTAGAGCCGGCCCCCGAACCGCTGATGCGGAGCGGGAGACCGGCTCGTCGTGCGTTCAGTTCAACGAAGGGAATCCGTCAGCGACGGCTCCCGAAGGTGTGTCTCATAGTAGGCACCTCCCGGCCGCGACCGTCTGTGGTGCCCGCGTCGGCGGGCGTGGTCGCTACAAGCCTTTGTTTGGCGCCGCATCATGCGGCGATCACGAAATCACGATAGCACGCGCCGCAAGGGCAGCCGGGACGTGAGCGGCCAGGGCAGCGGCCCTGGCCCGTGGCGCGCGCGTCAGACGACCGTGCGGCGGCCGCTCAGCAGGCCGACGATGAAGAGCACGATCGCGATGACCAGCAGGACGTGCACGAACGCGCCGATCGTGTAGGTGCCGACGATCCCCAGCAGCCACGCGATCAGCAGGATGACAGCGAGTGTGTACAGCATGGTTCCTCCAGAGCCTTCCGGCTACCGCTTGATGTCCTTACCGATGTCCTCGATGACCTCGCCGGCCTTCCGGCGCACGCGTCCGATCCCGTCCTGGGTCTTGCCGATGACCTCGTCAGCCTCGCCTTCCTGGCGCAGCCGTTCGTCGTCGGTCAGGTCTCCGGCCGCCTGCTTCAGCTTGCCCTTGAGCGCCTGTGCCTTGCCGTCGAGCTCGTCTCGGTTCATCTCGTTCCTCCGGGGTCTGCTAGAGCATGGATGATGCCGGGTCGGGTTACTCTAGGACCCATGCCGACCTCTGCCTCCAGCCAGCCGGCCCTGCAGCGCCTTCGCGACCAGCTCGCGGGGGTTGCTGACATCAGCCGCGCTGCCAACCTGCTCGAATGGGACGAACGTGTCTGCATGCCCGCGGGTGGAGCGCCCGTGCACGGCGAGATGCAGTCGACGCTGCGTCGCCTCGCGCATGAGCAGTTCACGAGCGACGAGGTGGGTCGGGCGCTGGCCGAGGCCGCACGTGAGGTGGCGCCCGATTCCGACGACGGCCGCCTCGTCGCGGTGACGCAGCACGACTTTGACCGCGCGACGCGGGTGCCGGCCGCGTACGTCGCGGAACACGCGCAGGTCATCTCGGCCGCGCAGCACGCGTGGGAACAGGCTCGCGCGGCGAACAGCTTCGCGACCTTCGCGCCGCACCTCGAGAAGGTGATCGCGCTCAAGCGGCAGTACGTCACCTTCTTCCCACCGGCCGCCCATCCGTACGACGTGGTGCTCGACGACTTCGAGCCCGGCATGACGACGGCCGAGGTGTTGTCGCTGTTCTCGGTGCTCCGCGAGCGGCAGGTGGCGCTCATCCGCGCGCTCGCGAGCCGTCCGGCCGTGGACGATGCGTTCATGCACGCGAGCTACGCCGAGCCGGAGATGTGGAACTTCGCCACCGAGGTGATCACGCGCTTCGGCTTCGACTGGTCGAAGGGACGCCAGGACAAGTCCAGCCACCCGTTCGCCAGTTCGTTCGGCGCCACCGACGTCCGCATCACCACCCGCTGGGTGCCCGATCAGCCGTTCGCGCTGCTGTTCGGCACGATGCACGAGACGGGGCACGCGCTCTACGAACAAGGCGTCAGCCTGCTGCACCACCGCACCCCCCTCGAGGGCGGGGCGTCACTGGGCGTGCACGAATCGCAGAGCCGACTCTGGGAGAACCTGGTGGGCCGTTCGCGCGCGTTCTGGGGCTTCTTCTTCCCGGCGCTGCAGGCGCGTTTCCCCCAGCAGCTCGGCGGCGTGACGCTCGATCGCTTCTACCGTGGCATCAACAAAGTGCAGCCCTCGCTCATCCGTGTCGAGGCGGACGAGGCGACCTACAACCTGCACGTGATGCTGCGGGTCGAGCTCGAGATCGCGCTGCTCGACGGCACGGCGCAGGTGGCCGACCTGCCCGCGTTGTGGCGCGCGAAGATGAAGGACTACCTGGGGCTCGAGCCGTCGACCGATGCGCTGGGCGTGCTGCAGGACATCCACTGGTCGGCGGGGCTCTTTGGGTATTTCGCCACGTATACCCTCGGGAACGTGATTGCGGCCCAGCTGTGGGACACGTACGGCGCGGCGAACCCGGACCGCGATACCGACATCGCGGCCGGGAACTTCGCCCCGCTGCTCGCCTGGCTCAGGACGAACCTGCACCAGTACGGGCGCGCCTACAAGCCGCAGGAGCTGGTGACGCGCATCACGAAGACACGTGTCGATCCCGGCCCGTACCTGCAGTACCTCGAGCGGAAGTACGGCGAGGTCTACGGCCTGTAGCGCGCGCGTGGCCGCTCAGGCCATGGAGGTCGCGTCGGAGCCCTGCAGCTTCACGATCTTGTTGTAGAGCCCCAGGATCAGCAGGGTCGGCGCCCAGTGGCCGACGAAGTTGCCGACGTCACGCTTGCCCGTCATCTGCAGGACGGCTGAGACCGCCATCGATCCCACCGCCGCCCAGAGGAACGTGTCGGACGGCAGCTTCGCCGTCTGCTGTTCGATGCTCTTCGCGACCGTACCTTCCGCGTGCTCGTACGCACGCGACTGTCCCGTGATGTAGTCCGCCATCTGCACTCCTCCTGCGTTCGAACGTCCGTCGTTCGACACCGTGATGGAACGCGTTGGAGCAAGCGGCGCGCCGCGCCGTACCGCCGAGCCATCCCCGGCTGATCGCGGCGAGCACACCCTTTGCACGGTTCGGGTGTACCCCATGCGCCTGACGCCGATCGCCGCCGACGCCCTCGACGCCTGCCAGCGCGGATACCCCCGTCCGCAGCTGCGCCGTGACCAGTGGTTCTCGCTCTGCGGACCCTGGGACTTCGCGACCGATCCGCGCGGCGAGTGGCACGCGCCCGTCGACGTGGAGTGGACCCGGCGCATCACGGTTCCGTTCTCACCCGAGACGCAGGCCAGTGGCATTGCTGACACCGGCTTCTACCGTGCCGTCTGGTACCGGCAACGGCTGGAGCTGCCGGCCCGCGCGCCGGGTGAGCGGCTCATGCTGCACTTCGGCGCCGTCGACTACATCGCCGACGTCTGGGTCGACGGGCACTGGGTCGGCGCGCACACGGGCGCCTACACCCCGTTCTGCTTCGATCTCACCGACGTGGTGGGCGACCGCGGCGCCGCCGGATCCGAGGTCGAGCTGGTGGTGCGCGCCGACGACGACCCGCACGATCTCGCGAAACCGCGCGGCAAGCAGGACTGGCGGCTCGAGCCGCACTCGATCTGGTACCCCCGGACCACCGGCATCTGGCAGACGGTCTGGCTCGAGGTGGTGCCGCCGACCCGCGTGGGCCGGCTCGCCTTCACCCCGAACCTGTCGCGCTGGGAAATCGGGGTCGAGGCCTGGATCGATGGCGTGCCCCGAGACCCCCTGCGCCTGGCCGTGACCTTCAGCTCGCACGGGCAGGTGCTCGCGGCCGACACCTACACCGTGATTGCCGGTGAGGTGCACCGGCGGGTCGCGCTCTCCGACCCCGGCATCGACGACTCGCGCAACGAGCTGCTCTGGAGCCCGGATGCCCCGAACCTGATCGAAGTGCAGATCGAGCTCTGGGGCGAACGCGGTGAACTGCTCGACCGCCTGGCCTCGTACACGGCGCTCCGCTCGGCCGCCGTGCAGGTCGACCGCTTCGTCCTGAACAACCGGCCCTACATGCTGCGGATGGTGCTCGATCAGGGCTACTGGCCCGAGACCGGCCTGACGGCGCCCGACGACGCCGCACTCCGGACGGACGTCGAGCTGGCCAAGCAGATGGGTTTCAACGGCGTCCGCAAGCACCAGAAGATCGAGGACCCGCGCTATCTCTACTGGGCCGACGTGCTCGGGCTGGCGGTCTGGGGTGAGATGCCGAGCGCCTACCGCTTCACCCCGGAGTCGGTGCAGCGTGTGACCCGGGAGTGGACGGAGGCGATCCGCCGCGACATCAGCCACCCGTGCGTCATCTGCTGGGTGCCGATCAACGAGTCGTGGGGCGTGCCGAACCTGCCCGAGAACCCGCGCGAGCGGCACTACGTGCAGACGCTCTACCACCTCACGCGTACGCTCGACGCGACGCGGCCGGTGATCGGCAACGACGGGTGGGAAAGCGTCGCGACCGACATCATCGGCATCCACGACTACGACGACCGCCCGGAACGGATCGCGAAGCGCTACCGCGCCGAGGAGGTGCTGCCGCGTCTCTTCAAGCGCGAGCGGCCCGGCGGACGGCTGCTCGTCCTCGAGGGGCAGCATCACGCCGACATGCCGATCATGCTGACCGAGTTCGGCGGCATCGCGCTGTCACGCGACGAGGGGGGCACCTGGGGCTACACGCGCTGCCGCACCCCCGACGACTTCGCGGCGCAGTACCGGGCCCTGCTGGGGGTCGTGCGCAACCTCTCGCTGCTCTCCGGGTTCTGCTACACGCAGTTCAGCGACACCTACCAGGAGGCGAACGGGCTGTTGTACGCCGACCGCCGTCCGAAGGTGCCGATCGCCGACATCGCCGCCGCCACCTGCGGACGCACGCCGATGCGCACCGACGGCATCGAGCAGGTGGCGATGGAGCTGTCGTGACGATGCACGTCCGCCGGCGCCTCGGGCCTGGTCAAGGCACGCACCCCGGCGCTCTAGGTTCTCGAGCCCGGGCCAGACGATTGTCTGGCCGTGATGTCGCGCCGCCGCGCACACCCGTGCAGCGGCGGGCAGGCCCGCCCCCCATCGGCATGGCCCCGCCCCTGCACTGTCCGGGGCATGAGCAGCATCACGATGCACGAGGGGGTCGCGGCGACCGTGGTCCCGCAGACCACACAGCCGGGCAGGACGCATCGCGGCCTGCTGCGGGCCACCGCGGGTCTGGTCTGTGCCGCCGTCCTCATTGGCGCGGCGTGGCCGGCGCCGCTCTCGGCCTCGGCCGTCCTGGCCTGGACGGGGATGCGGTCCAGCGTCGCCGACCTGGCGGCCCACGAAGCCTGGACGCTCACCCTCTTCGGTATCGGGATGGTCATCGCCGGCCGGACGCTGCGCCGGCGCCCCGCCGAGCGATAACCGGCGCGCGCGGAGCAGTACACTGGAAGGCAACGTGATTGCCTTCACCCGCATCAACAAGCAGTACGGCCGGCAGGTCCTCTTCGTCGACGCCTCATTCCAGCTGAACCCCGGCGAGAAGGTCGGGTTGGTCGGCCCCAACGGCGCCGGCAAGACCACCCTCTTCCGCATGATCGTCGGCGAGGAAGCGCCCGACGACGGCGAGGTCTCGGTTCCCCGCAAGCTCACCGTCGGCTACTTCCGCCAGGACGTCGAGGCGATGGCCGGGCGCTCGGTGCTCGACGAGGCGATCGCCGGCAGCGGACGGCTGGGCACGCTCCACCACGAGCTCGAGGCGCTGCAGTCGGCGATGGCCGACCCCGATCAGGCCGACGACATGGACCGGATTCTCGCGCGGTTCGGCGAGGTGCAGGAGGAATACGAGCACCTGGGCGGCTACGGCCTCGAGGCACAGGCGCGCGAGGTGCTGCACGGCCTCGGCTTCGACGACGACCGCGTGGACGGCGACGTGGGGGCGCTCTCGGGCGGCTGGAAGATGCGCGTGGCGATGGCGCGCGTGCTGCTCGGGCGGCCCGACGTGCTGCTGATGGACGAGCCGACCAACCACCTCGACATCGAATCGATCATCTGGCTCGAGCAGTTCCTGAAGGCGTTCCAGGGCGCGCTGCTGATGACCTCGCACGATCGCGAGTTCATGAACCGGCTCGTCACGAAGATCGCCGAGATCGACGGCGGGGAGATCACGGCCTACTCGGGCAACTACGACTTCTACGAGCGGGAGCGGGCGATTCGCGAGGCGAACCGCGAGGCGGCGTACGCGCGCCAGCAGGCGATGCTCGCGAAGGAGCA
>CANIAI010000170.1 GCA_947465275.1 Acidobacteriota bacterium
ACGGGCCGGGGCCGCCGCCGGGGCCGGGGCGGACGCCGCGATCTTCTTACCGTACTCCGGCATCGCCGTCTCGGCGCCGCCGCGGGTCGCTTCGTAGGGCAGCTTGAAGCGGTCCGCGAACTCGTGGAGGTAGGGGTTCTGGCCCGGGAGGTAGTTCGGCACGACGCCGCGCTCACGGGTGACTTCGTCGACCGACTCACACGGATACGGCTGCACGGCAACCTGATTCGTGAGGCGGAAGCCGTTCGTCTTGATGACCGGCTCGGTCAGGTAGACCGGGTCGCTGACCATCGCGATGTGGGTGATCGTGTCGCCGTGACGGATGAAACGATCTTCCATCGTGGCGCGGTCGCTCAGCACGAGGCCGTTGCGACGAATCCAGCCGGCCTTCAGGTGGTCGGTCTGGACGACGAGCTGACCACCGACGTACCGACCGGTGGAGAAGCCCTGCCAGGTGTGCGCCGCGTAGGCCGGCGGGTGCGGACGGCCGTCCATCCAGATCTCACGCTTCTGTTCCATCCACTGGATGTGCGTGTTGATCTTGATCAGGCGCTGCGTCGCGTCATCGACGTCGGTCCAGATGCGCAGGTTGCCGACGCCACGGAATCCGTAGGTCGACGGGTGCGGCTTGCACTGGTGCTCCGGCAGGGTCAGCAGCGACGCAGACCAGCTGTCGGCGCGCAGACGCTGCGCATCGCTCACCGGCAGACCGAGGTAGTCACCGACCTCGGGACCCGCGGCGCGCTCCGTTGCATCTTCGTGCATGAGGGGCGCCCAGACACCGCTCAGGTCAACCACCTGCGCCGAGGCCGGCGCGCTAATCATCAGTGCTCCGCAGAACGCGAAAAGCGCTGACGTCATTCCGATATACCGACGCATGCTTCCTCCTGGCTATTCAACGCGACAACAAGGCACGGCAGCCCCCGGCCTGGCGTGGGGCAGAGTGTAACGCAGCAAAGAACGAATAGAAACGATTTTGTCGAGCGGGATTGACCTGCGCTCCGGCGGCCCGCCTGGCTCAGGGCGCCGCGGCGGCTGGTGGCGCCGGGCAGGTCGGGTCGGTGCACGGCTCGGCCGGCAGCGACGGCGACCGGGGCGCCACATGGTCGACGGGAATCGGCTGCCCCTTGAGCTCGGCCGCCCGCTCCCGGACCGCCGGCACCGTCTTGAAGATTTCGTTGTAGAGCAGGGACGTGCCCCGGCGAATCTGGAGTTCCGGACCGGCGCAGCACCGGAGGAGGACGGCGATCACGTCCGGGTCGGCCTCGTCGGTCCAGAGGAGCTCGTACTTGGTGGTGTATGGGCAGCGCGCGCAGGCCACGTGTCCATTTTACGCGCGTGCCTGAGCCGTGCAAGGCCGTTGTGGACTTTCCTCAGCCGTGAGCGTAAGATTCAGGCGCCTTTTTTGTCGGGGCTCCGGCGCACCTGCCTGCCCGTCCTCCCGATCAAGCTGGCGGTTCTGGCCGTCGCGGTTGTAAACTCCACCGCGCCGCCCAGCGTATCTGGCTCGAGTTCCGTTCCGGTCACCAGTTGTTGCCACCCGCGGGCCCGGCAGGGCACGAGGAGCGATGAGGGGTTGAGCGAGGCTGACGGGTCAGGTCAGCCCGGAGCACTCGTGAGACGCAGTGCGCAGGAAGGCACTTCGTGACGGCGTACGTTAGAGAAGGGGTTTCAGTGGAGCACGCAATGATGAAGCAGTTGAGGAGCACGTGGGGTGTCGTCGGTGTCGCCATCGCCATGGGCGCGGCGCTCAGCACCGCGGTTGGCCTCGCGCAGGGACGTCAGGGGGGAGCGGCGCCGGCCGCGGCCGCCGGCCCCGACATGTCGAACGTCCAGGTGAACGCGCTCAAGGTTCAGGGCAACGTCTGGATGCTCACCGGCGGGGGATTCAACTCCGCGGTGTCCGTTGGTCCTGACGGCGTCCTCGTGGTCGACACGATGGTCGCGCCGCTGGGCGAGAAGCTGCTTGCGAAGGTCCGCGAGATCTCTGGCGGTCGTCCGATCCGGATGATCGTCAACACCCACGCACACGCCGACCACTTCGGCGGCAACCCGACGCTGAACGATGCCGGCGAGTCGATCGTGGCTGGCAACTTCGCCGGGCAGGCCGGCGACCGCAAGGCGCAGATCTTCTCGCACGAGAACGCGTCGAACCGGATGTACGAGGCGAAGCCGCCGCTGCCGTCGACCGCCATGCCGACCGACACGTTCTTCACCGAAGAGAAGACGATCTTCTTCAACGGTGAGGCGGTCGTGATGAACCACCAGCCCAACGCCCACACGGACGGCGACATCACGGTGTTCTTCCGTCGCTCGGATGTGGTCGCCTCGGGCGACGTCTACATCAACACCACCTTCCCCATCTTCATGGCGGACCAGGGTGGCAGCTACCAGGGAATCATCAACGCCCTCAACAACCTGATCGAGATCACCGTGCCTGCTGAGAAGCAGGAGGGTGGCACTTATGTCATCCCGGGCCACGGCCGCCTCGCCGACGAGGCCGACGTGGTCGAGGCGCGCGACATGAACACGATCATTCGCGACCGCTTCCAGGATGCCATCAAGAAGGGGCAGACGCTGGATCAGGTGAAGGCCGCGAATCTCCTGAAGGACTACGAGGGGCGCTACGGTGCGACCTCGGGCTTCTGGACGACGAACCAGTTCATCGAAGCGGTCTACAACAGCCTCAAGACGCCGCCGGCCCGCACGAGCCAGCGCTAATCGACGTTCCATCTGGAGACTATTCATGAAGCGTAGCCTTGCCCTCCTGCTCGTGGCCGGTGCGTTCACCTTCGGCGCCCGCGCGCACGCGCACCACTCGTTCGCCGCGACCTACCTGGAAGACCAGGAGATGTCGATCGAAGGCGACCTGGTGCAGTTCCTCTACCGTAACCCGCACTCCTTCGTGCACGTGATGGCGCCCGAGCCGCAGACCAAGGAAATGGTCCGCTGGGCCGTTGAGTGGGGCGGTGGCGGTCAGCTCGGCCAGCAGGGTGTGACCCGCGAGACGCTGAAGCCGGGTGACCACGTCGTCATCACGGGTTCGCCGGGCCGCAACCCCGCCGACCACCGCCTGCGCATGCGCACCATCTTCCGGCCGAAGGACGGCTGGCGTTGGGGCGGCGTCGTCGACTAGACTCTGGCGCCCGGGCAGCCGGCGGCTTCCGCCGCCCGCTGCCGGTGCCGTCGATTAGCCATTCACTGCAGGCGGGTCTGTGGGGCCCGCCCGAGCGCCCAAGGATGGGCGCTCCTAGTTGGAGGAGAGGGATGAGCAACAGGAAGCTTGGGATGATTGCCGGACCGGCGGTCATCGCGATGGCCGTGATGGCGGGTTCGGGACAGCTCGCGGCGCAGGCGCCGCAGGGCCGCGCCGGTGGTGCTGCGGCTCCGCAGGCGCCGCCGACCGCGCAGGCGACGGCGGCGATTGACCTGACCGGTAACTGGGTCTCGGTCGTGAACGAGGACTGGCGGTGGCGCATGGTCACCCCGCCGAAGGGTGACTACGCCAGCGTGCCGCTGAATGCCGATGGCACCAAGCAGGCTGACACCTGGCAGCCGTCGATGGACGGTCAGTGCGAGGCGTACGGCATGGCCGGCCTGATGCGCATGCCGACCCGGCTGAAGATCGGCTGGCAGGATCCGCAGACGCTGAAGATCGAGACCGACGCGGGCACGCAGACGCGTCTGCTGCACTTCGGCGGCACCGGCGTGAAGCCGACGGCCCGTTCGCTCCAGGGTTGGAGCGAGGCCGAGTGGGAGCGTCCCGGCGGCGGTGGCCGTGGCCGCGGTCCGCTCCCCCCGGGTGGCACGCTGAAGGCGACGACCACCATGCTGCGCGCCGGCTGGCTGCGCAAGAACGGTGTGCCGTACAGCGCCGACGCGACCGTGACCGAGTACTTCGATCGCTTCACCTCGCCGACCGGCGAGGAGTGGTTCTCGGTGACGACGATCGTCCACGACCCGAAGTTCCTCAATCAGGACTTCGTCACGAGCTCGCACTTCAAGAAGGAAGCCGACGCTTCGAAGTGGAGCCCGTCGACCTGCCGTCAGTCGTCGTAACGACGCGGGGGTGACAGACCAAGCCCGGCGGGCCTCGCGGCCCGTCGGGCTTTTTCATTTTTGCGGGGAGACATCCAGCATGAAGCGAGTGGTGATGATCGTCGGCGGTGTGCTGCTGTTGCTCGTCATCGCCGCCGGCGCGATCGTGGCGACGACGTTCATGGGGCGCCGCCCTGTGCAGGATGGAGCCGAGATCAGCGGGGCACGAATCGTCGCGGACGGCATCGTCTCGGCGGCGGTCATTCCGCTGGGCGACGGACACGTGGCGCTCGTCGATGCCGGCAACGACAGCGAGGCGAAGGCGCTCCTCGCCGACTTGTCCCGGCGGGGGATGGGCCCGGATGCGGTGTCGGCCATCCTGCTGACGCACGGCCACGCGGACCACATCGGCGGGGTGGCGCGGTTTCCGAACGCCCAGGTGATGGCGCTCGAGGCAGAGGTGCCGCTCGCTGAGGGGCGCGTCGGCGCGCGAGGGCCGGCCACCCGGCTGTTTCCGGTGTCACCGACGGGGATCAGGGTGAGTCGCCCACTGCACGACGGCGAATCGATTCAGCTGGGCAACGTGACGGCGCAGGTGTTCGCCCTTGAGGGCCACACCGGGGGCAGCGCCGCCTATCTGATCAATGGCCTGCTGTTCGTCGGCGACTCCGCCGACACGTCCAGCGACGGGCACCTCATCCCGTCGGCCTGGATCTTCAGCGACAGCCAGGCCCAGAACCGGGCCTCGCTCGCACGGCTCGACGCGCGCCTGCGCGCGGCGCGGCTGCCGGTACAGGCCATCGTGCCCGCGCACTCAGGCGCGATGACCGACGGGCTGACTCAACTCGACGCCTTCGCGAGTTCCGCCGCGGCCCGCTGACCCGGTCTACATCCGGAAGAGTCGGTTGAGCTTGAACACGAGCTGCCGGTTCTGCAGCACCGGGCTGCCGGGCCCGAACGTGTCACGGCCATCGTTGTACACGAGGAAGAACTCACTGCCCGGTTGGTACTCCCACCGGAACCGGACGTTCGTGCTGAAGGAACTGTTGCTCGAGTTGTACTGCACGAGCCCGCTGACGAACATCAGGGGGGTCAGCGTGTAGGTCACGCGCGAGCTCGCCAGCTTCGAGGTGAAGTCGCCGAAGGGCGTGCGGACCCGGTTCACCTGCACGCCGGGCTCGATCGCAAACTGCGGCGTCACCTTCACCCGCGCCGAGTTGTAGCCGACGGTGGTGCGCGTGCCGTCGTAGAACGGTCCCTGCTCCACGAACCAGGTGCCGGAGGCGCGGCGTTGCTGGCCAAGCTGGTATTCGACGTGAAGCCGGCCGATGTCATACCCACCCGCCGGGATGGTCGCCTCTCGCGCCAGCGCGAACGGTTTGAGCAGCAACTCGTAGGTGTTCTCGTAGTTGATTTCGAACCGGTCGCTGTTCTGGAACTCGATGTTGAACTCGCCTCGCCGCTCGCGCGTCTCGAGCTGGCCGAGGTGGTTGTCGAAGACTTCGATTGACGCCTGATAGCCGAACTTTCGCACCGCCTTGAACCGGGTGCGAGGACGAGGGCTGAACCGGACGAACGCGCGGTTCTTCGTGAAGTCGATGCGACGGACGAAGCCGACCTCGGGGTTGAAGTTCGGCTCGACCTTCACGTGCTCGAGCTGCAGGCCCCAGCGGTCGCCGTTGTAGAAGAGCTGCGACCGGTAGCTCTGGTCGTCGCCGGAGCGTCCGGGGGTACTCGTCTTGGCCCAGAAGCCATTGAAGAACAGGTTCTGGTAGAAGGCGAAGGCCGCGTCCGCCCCGAACGTCCCGGTCGCACCCCGCCCGTTGACACCCTCGGAGCGGCCGGTGGCGAGCAGGCCCACCGCGCTGCG
>CANIAI010000171.1 GCA_947465275.1 Acidobacteriota bacterium
CGGCCGATACGCGCTGCGCCAGCCCAATCGCGTTCCGCACCGCCTTCGCGGACGAGCGGCCGTGGCCGATGACGGCCACCCCGGCCACCCCGAGCAGCGGCGCGCCGCCGTACTCCGCGTAGTCGAGCCGCTGGCGGAACGGATGAAAGGCAGCCCCGAGGGTCGCCTCGAGCATCTCGACCAGCCCTTCGCTGGTCTTCAGCACCACGTTCCCGGTGAACCCGTCGCAGACCACCACGTCGGCGGCGCCGCTGTAGATCTCGCGTCCCTCGACGTTCCCGATGAACGCCACCGGGCCGGCCTTGAGCAGCTGGTGCGCCTCGCGCGTGAGTTCGTTCCCCTTGGTCTCCTCCTCGCCGATCGAGAGGAGACCCACCCGCGGACGCTCGATGCCGAGCACCAGCCGGGCGTACGCGCTCCCCATCACGCCGAATTGCAGGAGGTGGTGAGGTCTGCACTCCGCGTTCGCGCCGGCATCGAGCAGCACGGCGGAACCGGTGCGCGTCGGGATGGTGGTCGCCAGGGCCGGACGGTCGACGGTCGGCAGCATGCCGAACGCCGAGTGGGCCGCCAGGACCGATGCCCCGGTGTGGCCCGCGCTGAACAACGCGTCGGCGCCACCCGAGGCCACCAGATCGGCCGCCACCCGTATCGAGGCCCCCGGCCGCCTGAGCGCCGACGTCGGCGGGTCGGACATGGCGATCACGTCCGGCGCCTCGACAATCGTCACCGGAAGCGACCGGCTGTCGGGATGCCCCGCGGGCATCCCGGCCAGCAACTCGGCCAGTAATGGGGTCAGGACGGCGGACGCGCCGACCAGCACGACCTCGACACCGAGGTCGCGCGCGGCCGCCAGGGCGCCCTCGACGATCACGGCCGGCCCCCGGTCACCCCCCATGGCGTCGACCGCGAGGCGGACCCGGCTGCTAGTCATCGAAGACGTCGGGGCGCTACTCCTCGCTGACCGGACGCACCTGCCGCTGGTTGTAGAACCCGCAGTGGGAGCAGATCCGGTGGGGCGCCTTCGGCTCGTGGCACTGCGGGCACAGCCCGGTGGTGGTGGCGCGCAGGGTGTCGTGGGTACGGCGCTTGGCCGTGCGGGTCTTGGAGTGTCGGCGCTTTGGATTCGGCATGGCTCTCTCTGACTGCTCGTCTGGTCGTTCGTGCGCGCTACTGGTCGCCGCCGGGGCGCAGCCCCTTCAACACGGCCAGTCGCGGATCTTCCCACACCGGGGCGCACGCACACGCGCCGGCGTTCAGGTTCGTGCCGCACTGCGGGCACAGTCCCCGGCAGTCCTCCCGGCACAGCGGCTTCATGGGCAGCGCCAGGTAGAACTGTTCCCGGATCAGTTCGTTCAGGTCGATCTGGTCGTCGCGGTAGTAGCTCGTCTCCAGGTCGTCCTCTTGGACTTCGGCCTCAACCGCCTCGGTCTGGACGTCCGACGCCGGCAGGTACCGGAGATCGAAGCGCCCGTCGACCGGGAGCCGGAACGGCTCCAGGCAGCGGCTGCACGGCAGTTCCAGTTCAGCCGTGAGTTGCCCCACCAGCCGGAACCGGTTCTTGTCCTTCAGAATCTGGAACGCGAGCCGCACCGGCGAGACCACCCGGTACGCGTCGTCCCCGTCACCAACCTCATCCGGCGTGAACGTCCGGTCGAAGTCAGCTTCGGGCTGTCGGTATCGTGTGAGGTCGAGCAGCATGAACGGCCCTCTTTCGCCGCCTTCAGGCGAAAGGCAGACCGACAATTATAGCTGATTCCACGAGAGCGGACCTACCCAGGGCTTCGGGATGAACAGGTGCTCGTACAGGCTGACGGCGAACCGGTCGGTCATGCCGGCCAGGAAATCGCGTGCAGCCGTGTCCAGCCCCTCCGTGTCGAGGATCCGGGGGTCGAGGAAGTCTCCCGGCCGCTCCCGGACCCGCTCCCAGAGCCCCCCGAGGATCCCGGTCGCCTTCTTGAACTCCGCGGTCGCCGCCTCGTTCTCGTAGACCGCCTCGAACAGGAACGCCCGCATCGCGAGGGTCGCGTCGAGGACGTCCGGCGACATGCGAATCTCGTCCCCGCCCGCCCGTTCGGTCGACTCGACGACGTCGCGGATCATCCGGGCGATCCGGGCCGACGAGGTGGTACCGAGCACGGCAATCGGACCGGGCGGCAGGTCGGCCTCGGCCAGCACCCCGGCGCGAACGGCATCCTCGATGTCGTGGTTCACGTAGGCGATCAGGTCCGCGACGCGCAGGATCTGCGCCTCGAGGGTCGCGGCACGCTTGTCGGGCCCGAGCCCCACCGGCGACCCGTTCTTCCCCTTCGAGTGGCGGCCGATCCCGTCACGCACTTCCCAGCTCAGGTTGAGCCCCTGACCCTCGCGCTCGAGGACGTCGACGATGCGCAGGCTCTGCTCGTAGTGCCGGAACCCGCCGGGCACGAGGACGTTCAGCACCCGCTCCCCGGCATGGCCGAAGGGGGTGTGTCCGAGGTCGTGGCCGAGCGCGATGGCCTCGGTCAGTTCCTCGTGCAGCCGCAGCACCTTCGCGATGGTGCGCGCGATCTGCGACACCTCGAGGCTGTGTGTCAGGCGCGTGCGGTAGTGGTCACCCGCCGGCGCGAAGAACACCTGCGTCTTGTGCTTCAGGCGCCGGAACGCCTTGCTGTGGATGATGCGGTCGCGGTCGCGATGGAACGCGGGACGGATGTCATCCTCGGGCTCCGCGCGTAATCGTCCCCGTGAGGCGGCGCTGCGCGCCGCGCGCGACGAGAGAGACTCGGCTTCACGCGCCTCGAGCTGTTCACGCAGGGTCGACAACCAGCGCCTCCAGGAAACTGCGCCCGTGCGCCAGCGGCCCCACGCCGAAGTTCGCCGCCAGCGTCTGCCCCAGGTCGGCGAACGTCTCGCGGGTGCCGAGATCGACGCCGGCGCGCACGCGCCCGCCGACGAGCAGCGCCGGCACGTACTCACGCGCGTGGTCGGTGCTCGGCGTCGTCGGATCGTTGCCGTGATCGGCGGTGATCACGAGCAGGTCGGTCGGCTGCAGCGTCGGCAGGAACGTCCCGAGCCAGGCGTCGAAGCGTTCCAGATTCGCCGCGTACCCGGCCGTGTCGTTCCGATGACCGTACTGGGTGTCGAAGTCGACGAGGTTGGCGAAGATGAGTCCGTCGGGCTGGGTCGCCATCGCCTCGTGGAGCGCCCGCATGCCATCGGCGTCGCTGGCCGTGTGCACCGCGCGGGGAATGCCGCGTCCGGCGAACAGGTCCTGCACCTTGCCGATGGCGAGTACCGGCGTCCCCTGCCGTGTGAGCAGGTCGAGCAGGGTGTCGGCGAACGGGTCCAGTGCGTAGTCGTGCCGGTTGGCCGTCCGGCGATAGGCGCCCTCGCTGCCGACGAACGGCCGCGCGATGACGCGGCCGACGCCCATTCCCCGTCCCACGAGGTCGAAGGCGACCTCGCACATCCGGTACAACTCGGGCACCGGGATGACCGACTCGTGCGCGGCGATCTGGAAGACGCTGTCGGCCGACGTGTAGACGATCGGGCAGCCGGTGCGCTCGTGCTCGGGACCGAGCCGGTCGATGATCGCGGTGCCCGACGCGACCACATTGCCAATACTCCTGCGGCCGATGCCCGCCTCGAAGGCGGCGATCACCTCCGCGGGGAATCCGTGCGGGAACGTCGGGAACGGCTTCTCCAGCACGATGCCCATCAGCTCCCAGTGGCCGGTCACCGAGTCCTTGCCGGGTGACGCCTCGGCGAGCCGCGCCCGCGCCCCGCGCGGGGCGGCCGTCGGCACGCCGCCGATCGGGCAGAGCGCATCGAGCCCGAGCGAGCGCAGGTGCGGAATCGCGAGCGGCACCCGTGCGGCGATGTTGCCCAGCGTGTTGCTGCCGCGATCGCCGTACGCATCCGCGTCGGGCAGCTCGCCGATACCGACGCTGTCGAGGACGATGACGATGACGCGGGGAAAATGGGCAGGCACGTGGATGGTCGCCGAGCCCGGCGGGCGTCGGCCGTGGGTCAGCCCTGCTGCCCGTCGAGGTAATTCGGCATCGCGCGATCGGTCGACAGCGTGGAGATCGCGTGCTTGAACACGAGGTGATCGTTGCCGTCCACTTCGACCACGATCGCGAACCGATCGAAGTTCTTGATGCGCGCCTCGAACTCACGGCCGTCGAGCAGGTGCACGGTGAGGGTCACGCGATCGCGGCGGGCGTGATTCAGGAACGCGTCCTGGATGTTCGGCTGGGCCGATGCGGACCGGGGTTCAGACACGTGAGCCATCTGGGGTGGCCTCTCCTCGTCTTGACAGGCCGCGTTCGGCCAGGAGCGCATCGACACGTCGCAGGGGTTCCGGATCCTCTCCGGGTCCCTCGAGCCAGACAAGATTAGGCTCTTTGCGGAACCAGATCAACTGGCGCCGCGCGTAGCGGCGGTTCTCCTGCACGATGAGCGCGCGGGTCGCCGCCTCGTCACGCACGCCGCGGCGCATCTCCATGATCTGGCGATACACGAGTCCGCCGAACGATCGCGCCTCGGGCGGCACGCCGCGCGCCAGCAGGCCCTCGACCTCGGCGAGGATGCCGCGCGCGAACTGCTGCTCGACGCGCCGCGCGACGCGTGCCGCCGTCAGCGCCGCCGGAATCGACAGCGCGACGCCGAGCACGTCACAGTCGGCGATCGGCGACGCCGTGTTCGCGAAGTGCGCCGACAGGGGCGCACGCGTGACGTGATAGACCTCGAGCGCGCGCACGAGCCGCTTCAGGTCGCGCGGCATGATGCGCGCCGCCGAGATCGGATCGACCCGCGCGAGCAGCGCGTGCAGCCGCTCCGGACCGCGCCTCGCCGCAATCCCCTCGAGTCGTGCGCGGGTCGCCTCGTCGGCGCCAGGACCGGGGAACAGCCCGCGCACCAGCGCGCGGTAGTAGAACCCGGTGCCGCCCACGAGAATCGGCAGCACGCCACGCGCGTGCATCCCGCGGATGAGGGCCGCGGCGTCGGTGGCGAACCGCGCGGCCGAGTAGACCTCGGTCGGGTCGGCCACGTCGATGAGGTGATGCGGAATGCCGCGCCGCTCCTCGGGCGTCACCTTGTCGGTACCGATGTCGAAGCCGCGGTACACCGCCGTCGAGTCGCAGTTGATGATCTCGCCGCCGTAGCGCTCGGCGAGCGCGAGGCCGAGCGCGCTCTTGCCCGAGGCGGTCGGACCGAGCACGGCCAGGACGAGCGGACGCCCACCGCTCATCGTGACTCCCGACCGGCGCCGATCATCGGCCGGGCGGTTCCTCGTTGTAGTAGAAGGTGACGGTGAAGAACGCCTTGTCGGTCGGGTACTCCGGCGGCAGCGGGTCCACCGGGCTCGACGAGAGGATGGCGTTGAAGGCGGCGTTGTTGAAGGAGTCGATGCTCGACGGCTGGACGACGGTGACGTCGCTGATATGCCCGTCCTTCCAGATGTTGAACTGGATGACGACGTGGCCGCGGAAGGCCATTGCCGCCTGCGGCACGAACCAGTTGCGCTTCACGCGCGACACGAACCGCCGCAGCCAGGGCCCGAACTCGACGCCCTTGGTGTCGAACTGGATCTGCGCGCCCGGGTCCTGGTTGCCCCCCTGCGGGTTGTCGAACGTCTGGTTCTGCACGTAGCGCTGCAGGTTGCGCAAGGCGTCGCCGAGCGCGCCCGAGGCGCGTGGCCGCTGCCGTTCGGGCGTCGTCGCGCGGGCGAGGCCGTCGTCGGCCGGCGGCAGCAGCCGCGGCTCGGTCGAGGTGACCTGCGGCGGCTCGGGTGACGGCGGCGTCGGTGATTGCGGGCCGCGTGCGCGGGCCGCCTCGGACGCGTCGTTCATCTCGGCCGAGTTCCCGCGCGAGAACGGCTGGCTGTTCGACGGGGTCGGCGCCCGGTCGACCG
>CANIAI010000172.1 GCA_947465275.1 Acidobacteriota bacterium
TAGGGAGGCGCCGCCCGGCGGCGGGCGGCATGGCTAGCGATCGGCGAGGAAGACCCAGGTGAGCATCAGGTAGCCGGAGCCGAACGACCGGCCTGGCGTTGCCTGCTTCAGGAAATCGCCCGTGAACATCCTGGCGTATCCGACCCCCAGGGCCAGCTGCGGGGTGATGGGGTGGGTGGCCTGTACGTCGAGTTCGTTGCCGACGTGCGTGCTCGCCGCCCCGGCGGGGATGCGGGCGACGAGGGCACCGCCCGCCGCGTAGAGCCCATCGCGTGCCTCCACCAGCCGGAAGTCGTGCCAGTTGACCGTGATCGGCGTTGACTTGATCGGCGTCACGTCGAACCCGACGCGCACGTGGCTGATGTTGCGCCAGCCCACCAGGTCGGCCAGCCCCAGCTTGTCGTGCGGGCTGCCGAAGAGCTGATCGAAGGTGCCGCGGGTGCCATCGGTCGGGCTCTCATCACCAGACGCCCGGTTGTATTCGGCGGTCAGGTGGGGTGTCGTCCTGCCGGTGAACGTGCGGCGCAGCTGCCAGTGCCCCGCCCACGCGGAGAGTTCGTCGCTGCCCAGTGACCCTCGCTGCAGCCCCATCTCCACGTTGTAGTCGAGCGCCGCCGGAAGTCCACCGGCGAGGCGCACGCCGACGGTTCCCTGGTGCAGATCGCCGGGGACGCGCGCTTCGGTCAGCTGGTTGTGCTCGCGGTGAAAGATGACGTACGGGTCCACGGTCGCCTTGCGGATCACCTTCGGCATCGAGATGTAGGTGCCCGCGAGCAGGTTGCCGTTTCCGCTTCGGTCGGCGCGATTGTCGAACACGCGCACGACGGACGCGGCGAAGAGGTTCACCGTAGCTGCCTTCGTCCGCACCACGCCCGTGCCGCCGTCGAAGGTGCGCCCGGTGTTCAGCCAGTTGAGCGGGCCGATGAGGCGCTGATCACCGTAGGCCATCTCCTGCCGGCCGAGGCGCGCAGTCACGGGCGTCTTCGCGTTCCCGAGGTCGACGAAGGACTGCCGCAGGTCGAACGGCGCGCGGAACGGCGGGGCGACGGGACCGACGTCCTTGCCCGCCACCCGGGCATCCGCCACCTGCACGGTCGCGCCGACGTACGGGCTGGTCACGCTGACGTTCAGCCGCACGCGCGTGAGGGAGAAGACGTCATCGCGGCCGTCGGTGTAGCCGCTGTTGTCGATCCCTTCGACGCGCTCCCGCAACTCACCGCGTACGCGGAGCCATCGGGGCAGCACGTCGTTGACGCGGTTCGGCAGCGGAGCCTTGGCGGCGGGCGCTGCCGCGCCGGTCGTCTGGGCGTGTGACGGCGTCGCGATGAAGGGCGAGGCCAGGACAGTGGCCATCAGCAGGGCGTGGCGCAGCCGGAGAGAAGACGCGGGCACGTGAGCTCCAGGAATTGGGGAATACGACGCCGGGGCCGGCGCCTCGAACGAGGCACAGGGCGACCCTCAGGGAATCGGCACCATGATGGCCTCGCTTGTCGCGAGCGGCAAGCGAGGTGATGCAGGCGCGTGCAGACCATGCCCTGCGTGCACGGTACCTGCGGCTTTCTGTGTCGCGCTGCGCGTCGGCGGGCGTAGAATCGTTCATCGTGTCGGTTGTCGTGTCCAGTGGGCGGAACGACGCGGAGCCTGCTGCCGGGCAGCCCGCGACCTCTCAGTCCGGCTTCCTCCGGGAGCTCCACGCCTTTCGCGGCCTCGCCATCCTGAGCGTGGTCGCGAGCCACGCATTCGGCGGGTACCTCTACAATCTGCGCGCGATGAGGCCGTTCGACACGGCCGAGAACGCCTACTACGCGGTGCACGAGATTCTCTGGCACGGCAGCACCATCTACTTCGCGCTCATCTCGGGCATCCTCTTCACGCGGGTCCTGGCCGGCCGCGGGTGGACGCGGTTCTATCGCAACAAGTTCACCAACGTGCTGCTGCCGTACCTGGTGATGTCGTTGTTCTTCCTGGTGGTGCGCTATAACGTCGATACCGGGCTCGCCATCGGCGCCCAGTTCTCATTTCACCGGTTGGCGGGGCAGCTCGCCGGCGGCAACGCCATGTTCCCGTACTGGTACATGCCGGTCCTGGCGTGCCTGTTCCTCCTGACGCCGGTGCTGTCCGCGGTTGTCCGGCGCTCGACGGGGCTGACGGTGCTGCTGGCATGCCTGCCGTTCGCCTTCTCGCGCACCGGGAACATCCCGAGCTTCCAGTCGATCGGCTACTTCACCGGGGTGTACGTCGCGGGACTCGCCATCGGGCTGCACTACGAGGCGGTCCTCGCGTGGACCAGCCGGCACATGCGCCTTCTCGCAGGCGTCGCGACGGCTGCGTCGCTCGTGCTCCTCTCCTCGTACATCCTCGAGTGGGATCGGATGGGGGGCGTCTCGCAGCGCGAGTCGCTCTATTACATCCAGAAGATGGCGCTGTCGGGTATCGCCATCGTCCTGCTGCAGCGCTGGATGGCGAAGGGAGGACGCCTGTTCGATGAACTCGCGACCTACTCATTCACCATCTACCTGATCCACGCGTTCCTGCTGGCGGTGCTGCTGCACTACGCCTTCCGGCTGCACCGGGCTCCGGTGCCGCTCGAGGTCGTGATTCCGATGACGCTCGTGCTGTTCGTGCTGCTCATGGGGTTGAGCCTGCTCGTGAGCATGGGCTTGAAGCGACTCACGGGTACGCGTTCCAGGATCCTCGTCGGCACCTGAGGTACCCTTGGCAGGGACTGTCCGAGGACCTGCCATGTCGAGATCGCGCTTCGGGACCATCGCTCTCCTGCTCGTGGCCGCCTGCGGCCTGCTCACCACATCCGCTGCACTCTCCGCCCAACGGGGTGCCCCCCCGGCCACCGTCTCTCCCTCGACACGGATCGACGTCGCCGACCTGCGTCGCTGGTTGACCGACGTCGCCTCCGACGACCTCCAGGGGCGCGAGGTGTTCCAGGAGGGGCTCGGACTCGCGGCCACCTACCTCGCTGACCAGCTCAGGGCGCTGGGCGTGGAACCGGCGGGGGAGGATGGCAGCTACTTCCAGCCGGTACGCGTGCTCGGGATCCGGAACACCGGGGTCTCGTCGGTCACCGTGACGGTGAAGGGACAGTCCCGGACCTTCAGGGACGGCGAGGGTGTGCGCTTCCCGAAGGGGCAAGGCGGACGACAGACCGTGTCGGGTGACGCGGTGTTCATCGGGTACGGCGTGGAGTTCGCCCCGCTGAAGCACGACGACTACGCCGGTCGCGACGTGAGCGGCAAGGTGGCGGTCCACATCGGTCGTGGACCGCAGGGCATCACCGCGACGCAGAACCGGCTGCTCTTCGCCAGGTCCCGCACCGCCACCTTCGATCATCGCGCCGTCGCGGCCATCGGAGCCGAGACCGAGCCGCCGGGTACGCCCGCCGCCCCGCCACGGAACCCGGACCGGCAGGCCGACTTCCAGAGCGCCGCTGACTACGAGCGTCCGCAACCGCCGCAGGTCACGGCGGACGACGAGTTCCTCAGGTTCGTGTTCAGCGCGTCAGGGTCTGACTACGACGACCTGAAGGCAAAGGCCGAGCGCCGGGAATCGCTGCCGCGGGTGTCGCTCGCGGACGTGCACCTGCGATTCGACATCCGGCCCGACTACACCGTGGTGCAGACCCGGCTCACGAGGAACGTCCTCGGCCGTGTGCGCGGCGCTGAGCCGGCCCTTCGTGACAGCTGGGTCATCCTGGGCGCGCACTACGACCACGTCGGATACGCCGAGTTCGCCGTGCAGCCGAACGAGGGCGCGTTCACCGGCATCTGCCCCGGGCAGACGAGGCCCACGCCGGCGCCCGGGGATCGCATCTTCAACGGCGCCGACGACGACGGCACCGGCACCGTGGCGCTGCTCGCGATCGCGAAGGCCTACGCACGCGGGCCGAAGCCGAAGCGGTCGGTACTCTTCGTCTGGCACGCCGGCGAGGAAGCGGGGCTCTACGGCTCGCGTTACATGGCCGACCATCCGGTCGTGCCGCTCGACCGGGTATCGGCGCAGCTCAACGTCGACATGATCGGGCGGAATCAGTGCGATAACCCCGCGGAGGCCAACGTGCTCTACCTCGTGGGGTCCGACCGGATCAGCAGCGAGCTGCACGCCACCGGGGAACTGGCCAACGCGGCGTCGGCCAGGCCGATGACGCTCGACTACTCGTACAACGACCCAGCCGACATGGAGCAGCTGTACTACCGGAGCGACCACTTCAGCTACGCCGCGCGCGGCGTGCCGGTCACGTTCTTCACCACCGGCCTGCACCGGGACTATCACTACGTCACCGACGACGTGAGCCGGATCGATTTCGCGAAGATGACGCGGGTGACCTCGCTGATCTACGACACCAGCTGGCGCATCGCGAACCTCGACCACCTGCTGACGCGCGACAACCGCGGCCCGCGCGCGATCCGTCGGGTCGGCCGGTAGCAGCCGCCGCGCGGCGCAGCTGGTGCGTCAGCCGCCGAAGTGGACGGCGGAGTGGCGATGGCCGACCGTCGTCCCGCTCCAGGCCACGCGGCCGAGGTCGTCGCCGGCGGCTCCGGCCGTCACGAGCAGCGGCAGCAGGTGCTCCTCGCGCGGATGGGCGGCTCGCGCCCCCGGGGCCGACGCCCAGGCGGCGAGCGCCGCATCCCGTTCCACCTCGGGTCGCGTCACTGCCACGCGCAACCAGTCGTCGAACGCCGCTGCCGCCTGATGGGCGCTTCCCCGGAACAGGGCGCGCAGGTTGTGGAACGAGAGGCCGCTCCCGATGATCGCGACCCCCTCCTCGCGCAGGGGCCGCAGCGCCCGTCCGAGCGCCAGGTGCTGTCGCGGGTCGAGACCCCGGATCAGTGACAACTGCACGGTCGGGATCCGGGGCTCTGGCCAGGCCAGCTTCAACGGAATGAACGTGCCGTGGTCGAAGCCCCGTGTGGCGTCGGTCGCGCTTCGGAAGCCGGCGTCGGCGAGCAGGCCCTGCACGCGGCCGGCGAGTGCCGGGTCGCCCGGCGCGGGCCAGGTGAGCGTGTACGACTCGGGAGGGAAGCCCGCGTAGTCGTAGTACAGCGTCGGGTGCGCGGCCGACGTCAGTGTCGGCACCGCCTCTTCCCAGTGCCCTGAGACCACCAGCAGCGCCCGTGGCGGCGGGTCGTATGCCGCAGGCACTGCGCGCAGGTAGGCTGCCAGGCTGTCGAGTTCGTCCCGCGGCAGGCCGGTCTCGACGAACCGCCACGGGCCGCCGCCGTGAGGCATGAAGATCACCGGCGTGCGCACCTGGACCATGCGTCCAGTCTACCGCCGCCCCTGTCGCCAGCACCGCCCGTGACCGAGAAGCAGGAGAGCGTGAACAGGATGACATCGTGAGCATGGCGATCGAGAGAAGCGGGGCCGCACGGGCGTGCCTGGCGGTGCTGGTCATCCTCGGGACAGCGAGCGGGCCGACCCCCGTCGAGGCCCAGCTGTTCGTGGCGACCGGACGCGACACGCTGCGGGCCCTCCCCGGCGTCGAGATCGCGGTCGAAGACGTCGACCCGGTGCTGGAACGCGCCGGGTTCACGCAGGCGTCCGCCCGCGCGCTCCTCGAACGGGAACTGCGCGGCGCCGGCATCCCCGTGTACGCCAGCCAGCGGGAGAACCCCAGCGCGGCGAAGGCGTACGTGTACCTGGACGTGAACCCGCTCACGCTGCCTGACGGCTCGGCGCACGCCGTGGCCCTGCAGCTCCAGCTGCGCCAGACGCTCCGGTCCCTGGTGACGGAGTCGAGCATCGTGGACGCCATCACGTGGGACAGCCGTACGGTCGTGCTGGTGCCGGCGCGTCGCATGGACGATCTCCAGGCCGAGGTTCAGGA
>CANIAI010000173.1 GCA_947465275.1 Acidobacteriota bacterium
CCGGCGCCGGCTTCAGTTCCCCGCGGTCGTTGAGGATCTCGATCCGCCGCTCGGCTTCCTCGAGGCGCGCATGGCAGAAGCGCGACAGGTGCACGCCGCGCTCGTACAGCTGGAGGCTGATCTCAAGGGGGAGGTCGCCCTCCTCGAGCTTCTTCACGATCCCGTCGAGCTCCGCGATCGCGGCCTCGAAATCCTTGATGCTGGAATCCATCGTGTGTCCTGTCGTCAGCCGCGGGGGCCGGAGGATGTGCGCTCCACGATATCGCAGAGCAGCGCTCCCCGGTCGAGGCGCACCTGCACGCGCTCGCCCGGCGCGACGGTGTCGGCATCGCGCACGAGGCGTGACTGATCGGCCGTCCAGCAGAGCGCGTACCCGCGGCCCAGGACCGCGAGTGGGCTCAGCGCCTCGAGACGTGCCGCCGCCTGCCGGAACCGTGAGTCAGCCTGCCGGCAGCCTCTCGACGCGGCCGCCGCGAGCCGCGCGTCGCCTCCCGCGAGGCGCGTGCGAATCATCTCGAGGCGGCGCCGGACGTCGAGCGACTCGAGCTGCAGCCGCAGGGTGCGGTACGTCCGCTCACGCTGGGTGAGTCGCGCTCGAAGCCGGTGCTGCAGATCGCCGTCGAGGTCGGCGACGTGCCGCCCGCGCATCGCGACCCGCGCACGAAAGCCGCCGAAGCCTGGCCGTGCCTCGAGGCCGCGCAGCCGCGACTGCAGGCGGTGGAAGCGGCCGTCGATTGCGGCGGCCAGCCGGCCGGCGAGCCGATCGATCCCGGCACAGAAGTCGTCCTTGCGCGAGACCACCATTTCGGCGGCGGCCGATGGCGTGGGCGCGCGGAGATCGGCGACGAAGTCGGCGATGGTCACGTCGGTCTCGTGACCCACCGCGGAGATCGTCGGGACGGGGCATCCGGCAATCGCGCGGGCGACGACTTCCTCGTTGAAGGCCCAGAGGTCCTCGATGGACCCGCCGCCGCGTCCCACGATGATGACGTCGACCCCGTCGACGCCGCCGATCGCGGCGAGCGCCCGTGCGATCTCGAGCGCGGCTCCCTCGCCCTGCACCCGTGTGGGCCGGATCACGATGTGCGCGTTGCCATAGCGGCGGCGCAGCACCTTGATGATGTCCCGCACGGCGGCGCCATCGAGCGACGTGACCACGCCAATCTTGCGGGGAAGGGTGGGGAGCGACCGCTTGCGCTCCGGCGCGAAGAGTCCCTCGGCCGCGAGGCGTGCCTTCAACTGCTCGAAGGCCAGCTGGCGCGCGCCGAGCCCCTCGGGCTCCATGTGCTCGCAGACGAGCTGGTATTCGCCCTTCGGATCGTAGACGCTGACGCGCCCACGCGCCACGACGCGCAGGCCGTCCTGCGGCTTGAACTTGAGGTAGCGCAGTGATGACCGGAACATCACGGCCTTGATCTGCGCCTGCGAGTCCTTCAGCGTGAAGTACAGGTGACCGGTGTTCCAGAGGCGGCAGTTCGACAGTTCACCCTCGACCCACGCCTCCGCGAATTGCTCCTCGAGCAGGAGCCGTATCTCCCCCGTGAGTTCGGAAACCGAGTAGACACGGCGGGCGCGAGTGTTCGGGAGAGGTGCCTCGGGCTCGGGCATCGGGGTCCCGGTGGTGCGGGTCGGCGGCGCGGCGGGCCTGGCGGGTACCGCCGATGCGGGCGGTTCAGCTTCCTCGAAGGGCAGGTCGAACAACGACGTCATGACAGCACGGAGGTGATCCGCTTCTTCGCGGCCAGCGCCTCGAGCTCGGCCTCCGAGACGCTGATGCGGGTCACGCCGGTGGCGCGTCCGGTCCGTTCGTCGGTGTCGACCATGACGCCGTTCAGTCGCGGATTCCCGGTCGCCGGCTCGAACCGCGAGGGCATCGCCGTGAGGAAGCGCGCCAGCGCCGGCTCGCGCTCCATGCCGATGATGGAATCGTGCGGACCGGTCATGCCGGCGTCCGTCAGGTAGGCCGTGCCGTTGGGCAGTACGCGCTCGTCCGCGGTCTGCACATGGGTGTGCGTGCCGAACACGGCGGTGACCTTGCCGTCCAGGTGCCAGCCCATGGCCACCTTCTCGCTCGTCGCCTCGGCATGAAAGTCGACGATCACGACCTTCGTGCGGTGACGGATCGCCTCGATCTCCTTGAGCACCACCTGGAAAGGGTCATCGGTGCTCGGCATGAAGACGCGCCCCATCACGTTCACGATGCCGACTGCGCGGCCATCGCCGGTCTGCGCGACGCAGGCACCGCGACCGGGGGCGCCGGCGGGATAGTTCGCCGGGCGCAGGAGGCGCGGTTCGCGGGCGATGTACTCGAGCGCTTCCTTCTTGTCCCAGATGTGGTTGCCCGACGTCATCACGTCGACGCCCCATCCGAGGATGGCTTCGCCGATGTCCTTCGTGATGCCGAACCCGGCCGCCGAGTTCTCGGCATTGGCGATCACGAAGTCGATCCCGTGCTCGTCGACGAGCGCACGAAGACCCTTGCGGACGCACTCCCGGCCGGGCTTCCCGACGATATCGCCGATGAAGAGAATTCTCATCTCGTTCCCTCAGGACCGGTCACCGGAATCCGGAGCGCGCGTCCGCGACGATCGTCGATCTTGGGCAGGCTGACCCGCAGTTCCCCGTCCGCGAGGATGGCGCGCCCGCGCTGCACGTCGAAGGCGCCCGACAGGCGAACCGCGCGCGCGAAGCGCCCGAATTCCCGTTCCACCAGATGGAAGGTTCGGGCGACCGACGGCCGTACCGGCGCCTTCTCGCCCGCGATGACCACGACGTCATCCCGGAACAGCACGCGGATGGCGTCGGGTTGCACACCGACGACGTCGACCAGGATTTCGAACGCCTCTTCCGTCTCGCGGACGTCGAGTGATGGATGGCACTCGCCCGAGTGCACCCGTCGGTCAGCGGGCAGAGCCGCTGCGAGTTCGGAGAACAGTTGCCGGATGTCCTCTGACAGTTCGGACGTGTCGCTGGTGGGAATGAAGGTGAAGTGCGTCACGTGCAGCTAATGGTAGCCCGGATGTCCGGCCCTGCCATACGCCGCGCCAACGCGACCGGTCCTCTGTCCAACCGATGTCCCCGCCCCACGAGCAGGTGAGATGAACGGCAGTAAATATGAGTGCAGTTGAATCAAGTAACATGCTTGACAGGTTGTCATGTCTTGTTATGATTGCTTCGTGGCGCGGGTCGTCTGAGGACCGGCGGGGAGTTCATCAATGAGCAAAGTGATTGGAATTGACCTCGGCACCACCAATTCCGTGGTGGCGGTCATGGAGGGCGGTGAGCCGGCCGTCATCGTCAACCAGGAGGGGAACCGGACGACGCCGTCCGTGGTGGGATTCGCCAAGGACGGGGAGCGGCTGGTCGGGCAGGTTGCCAAGCGTCAGGCGGTCACCAATCCGGAGAACACCGTGTTTTCCGTGAAACGCTTCATGGGGCGCAAGCACACCGAGGTGTCCTCCGAGATCGCCCGGGTGCCGTACCGGGTGGAACGCGCGGAGAACGGTGACGTGCGGGTGGACGTGCGGGGACGGTCGTACTCGCCGCCCGAGCTCTCCGCGATGATCCTCCAGAAGCTGAAGACCGCTGCCGAGGACTATCTGGGCACCCCGGTATCCGAGGCGGTGATCACGGTGCCGGCGTACTTCAACGACGCGCAGCGGCAGGCCACCAAGGACGCGGGGAAGATTGCCGGCCTGAACGTCCTCCGAATCGTGAACGAACCGACGGCCGCCGCACTGGCGTACGGCCTCGACCGGAAGAAGGAAGAGACGATCGCGGTCTACGACTTCGGCGGCGGCACGTTCGACATCTCGATTCTCGAGGTGGGCGACGGGGTCGTCGAGGTGAAGGCGACCAACGGTGACACGCACCTGGGCGGTGACGATCTCGATCAGCGAATCATCGACTGGCTGATCGCCGAGTTCCGGCGCACCGACGGCATCGACCTGGGCAAGGACCGCATGGCGCTGCAGCGCCTGAAGGAAGCAGCGGAGAAGGCGAAGATCGAACTGAGCACGGTGATGGAAACCGACATCAACCTGCCGTTCATCACCGCCGATCAGAGTGGTCCGAAGCACCTGCAGACGAAGCTGTCACGCGCGAAGTTCGAACAGCTCGTGGACGACCTGCTGCAGCGGTCCATGGCGCCGGTGCGACAGGCGCTGGCCGATGCCGGTGTGCAGCCGGCCGACATCGACGAGGTCGTGCTGGTGGGCGGCTCCACGCGCGTGCCGAAGATCCAGCAGCTCGTGAAGAGCTTCTTCGGGAAGGACCCGCACAAGGGTGTGAATCCGGACGAAGTGGTCGCGATCGGCGCCGCCATTCAGGGTGGCGTGCTGAAGGGCGAGGTGAAGGACATCCTCCTCCTCGACGTGACGCCGCTGTCGCTCGGCCTCGAGACGCTCGGTGGGGTGATGACCACGCTGATCCAGCGGAACACCACCATTCCGACTCGGAAGAGCGAGATCTTCTCGACAGCCGCCGACAGCCAGACCAGCGTCGAGGTGCACGTCCTGCAGGGTGAGCGTCAGCTGGCGCGCGATAACCGCACCCTCGGCCGCTTCCACCTGGTCGGGCTGCCTGCCGCTCCGCGAGGCGTGCCGCAGATTGAGGTGACGTTCGACATCGACGCCAACGGCATCGTCAACGTGTCTGCGAAGGACGTGGCCACCGGCAAGGAACAGAAGATCACGATCAGCGGTTCGTCGGGCCTGACGAAGGACGACGTCGAGCGCATGGTCAAGGATGCCGAGGCGCACGCGGCCGACGACAAGGGGCGCCGCGAGCTCATCGACGCGCGCAACCAGGCCGACTCGCTGGCGTACTCCGTCGAGAAGACCGTCGCCGAAAGCCGGGAGCGGATGCCGGCGGACGACGTGGCGCGGATCGACGCGGCCGTGGCGGCCGTGAGGACCGCGGCGCAGGGCGACGACGTCGACGCGATTCGCCGCGCGAGCGACGAACTGCAGACGGCATCGCACGCGATGGCGGAACAGCTCTACAAGCAGGCGCAGGCGAACGCCTCGCACGCCTCCACCGGCGCGACCGGCGATGAGAGCATCAAGGATGGCGAGGTCGTCGAGGCCTGATCAGGGCGTCAGCATTCAGGAGACAGGGAGGAGCAGAGACACATGGCCATGACCCGATTCGATCCGTTTCGTGAGTTCACGTCGCTGCAGGACCGCATGAACCGGTTGTTCGGCGATGTCTACCTGCGCGACGAGGAGCTCTCCGGCCGCGGCAGTTGGGTGCCGCCGGTCGACATCTACGAGACCGAGCAGCACGACCTGGTGATCAAGGCTGAGCTGCCAGACATGGCGCGCGAGGATATTGACGTCACCGTCGAGAACAACACCCTGACCATTCGCGGTCAGAAGAAGGCACCGGGCGACGTGAAGGAAGAGCACTACCGTCGCATCGAGCGGAGCTACGGCACGTTCAGCCGCAGCTTCACCCTGCCGAACACGGTCGATGCCGCGAAGGTGAGCGCTGACTATCGGAACGGCGTGCTCACCGTGAAGTTGCCGTTCAGGGAAGAGGCGCGGCCGCGCACGATCGCTGTCGAAGTGGCGGCGTAATCGGCGACCACGGGCGCGTGCGGGGCCAGGCCCCGCACGCAGGCCTGTGCTAGTCTGTCAGGTTATGGATAGCAATGACGTTCTGTCGGCCGTGGACGCGGCGCCCGACGCCGCACCCGAGCCGCGGCCGCAGACCCAGCCGCCCGAGAGCCGCTTCATGTTCGTCGACGTCGCGGCGCTGCGCGCGAAGCAACTTCGCC
>CANIAI010000174.1 GCA_947465275.1 Acidobacteriota bacterium
CGCGGCGGGCGCCCGTCACCACGATCGCGGGGGCCGTGTTGTCGATGTCGAAGGTGGCGCTCTCGAGCGAGCCCGTCAGCGCGGCGGGCGGCGCGTTGGACGGACCATCCGAGGCGACCACCCGAAGGATGTAGCGTCCGTTCGGCACGGACGTGGTGTCCCACACGAGGATGGCCTCGGTGAGTCCCTTCTTCAGGTTCTTCCACGCCGTGTCGCCCTCGCGCCGGTACTCGACGTCATACGCGAGGTCGTCACGATTGTCGTCCTCGGCGCGCCAGACGAACGTCAGCAGCCCCTTCTGATAGGCGCGGCGACCGAGGCTCGGCGTCGCGCCGGCGGTGGTGCCCGCCGTCTGCGCCGCGAACCGGCGGTCCGGGGCGTCACCGTCGAAGCCCTGGATGTCCGGATCGGTGGGGAAGGGACGCTGGTAGATCGTCCCCGGCGGGTTGATGGTGATCGAGGTGACCTTCGGGCGAATGTTCCGCGGCAGGTAGGCGGCCGTGACCGACGTCACCACCGGCGCTTCGCCGCGACCCGCGGTGAGGACGGCCCGCCACTGCAGGTAGCGCGCCCGCGGGCTGCGGATCGGGCTGCCGGCGGCATCGGTGTACGGGGCACTCCAGTCGCTCCAGGTGTCGTCAGGCGTGCGGCTGTTCCCCGACCGGGTCGCCACCTCCACCTTCGCCCCCGCGGCGACCAGACCCTGCCAGCGGATCGTGCCCCACGCGGCGACGGTGCCCGCGTCGCGGATGTCCGACGTGTAGGTGCCGGTCGTGGCGGTGGTGGCGCCGAGGCGCAGCACGCGGCCCGGATTCGAGGTGGCGAAGAGCACCTGTCCACTGCGATCGCGCACGAGGGCGGTGACCTGCTGGACGCTCGTCCGCGCGACCAGGGTCGGCTGCAGGCGTTCGCCGGAGAGGCGATAGATCTTTCCCTTGTTCCCGGTGGCGACGAGCAGGCTGGCGGGACCCTCGACGACCATGTCGTACGGCGAGTCCTCGCGCGATTCCCAGATGACGTCCGAGGCGCCGTCGGCGCCGATGCGGTAGATGGCCCCGGTCGTCGTCGAGGGGCGTGCGGGCTGCGCCGGCGTCGAGGCAGCGGTGCCCGTGTCGGCGACGCCGACGAAGGTGACCTCGGTGGTCACCGTGACCACCGGCTGCGGTGTTGCCGATGCCGGTTCCGCGGCGGCCGGCGGCGGGGTCGTGGCGAGGCTCGGGCGTCCGCCGATCGCCGCGGCGTAAATCGTCCCGCTGCCGTCCACCCGCAGGGTGTGGATCTCGTTGTATCCCGAGTCGAGCAGCAGGAAGCCGCGGCCCGACGCATCCACCTGGAACACGCGCGCCGGCGAGTCGGTGCCGACCAGGAGGCGCCCCTCGCGGTCGAAGGCGAGCGACATCGCGTGCGAGGCTTTCGTCTGGTAGAAGGCGGCACCGCGGCCGTCCGGGGTGATGCGGTAGACCTGCCCCTTGTCGCCCGTGCCGGCGTAGACGGCGCCCTGGCGATCGACGGCGAGTGACCAGATGTAGCGATCGGGCGGGTCGAAGAAGGCCGTGCCGCGGCCCGCCGCGTCGACCTTGTAGATGCGACCGTCGGGCGAGGTGGCGACGTACAGCCCGCCGCCGGGTGCCGCAGCGAGGGCGTGCACCTCGAGTTCGTCGGCGTCGAAGAAGACGCGTCCGGTGCCGTTCGCCTCGATGCGGTAGACCTGCCCTTCGTTGCCGCTGCCGACGTAGGTGGCGCCGTCGGCCCCCTGCAGCATGGTCCAGAGGAAGGGCGTCCCCGTGTCGTAGACGGGCGTGGTGGTCGGGCCGAGTGTCAGCCGTCCGAAGGGGTCGACGGTGAGGTTCTCGATCTCTCCCTTGAGCAGGTCGGACTCGGTGGCGGTCTGCCAGAAGGCCGGACCCGCGGCGAACGCGACGCCGCCGAGCAGGCAGATCGCCACGGTCGCGCAGGCGCGGCGAAAGGTGGTCTGAGTCATGGGTGCGGAGTGGCCGATGAGACGCGGACTAGTTGTCGAGCGTGATCGCGATGGTGCGCGAGCCGGCGACGGCGACGTCGGCGGGAATCTCCCACTCGCCGAGCAGCACGTCGTCGATCGAGCGGAAGCTGCCGCCGTTGCGGTCGGATTCCATGACCGTGAGCACCGATGCGGGCAAGGCGGTCAGTGATTCGCCCTTCACCACGGCGCCGCCGGTGCGTCCGAGCAGCCGCACGTAGAGCCGGTTGTTGCGGCGTGCCGCGTTGAGCACCTGCAGCATCTGCGGGAGGCCGCGTGCCTGGAGCGGCTGCACCTGCAGCTCGCGCGCTTCCCACTGCGAGAGGCGCTGCGCGTCCGACACCATGACCGACAGGGTGCCGCGCGCCTGCGGCGGAATCTGCAGCGGGAGGGTGCGGATGAACGATTCGCCGCGGTAGGTGCGGAGCTGCGCCTTCAGTTCGACCGTCCCGCCGGGACGCGGCCGCGGGCCGTCGATCCAGACGCGCTCGATCGTGGCGCTCTTCGGCTCCTCGCTGGCATCGATGTCGAGCGTCAGCCCGTCGATGGCGACGTTCTCGAACGCGTTCCGCATCAGCAGGTTGATCGGGCCGACCACCGAGGCGGCGACGCCGACCGACGGCGAGTCGCCGGTGAACAGGTCGTCGAAGTCGAGCGTGCCATGGTTCCGGATCTGGGCGCTGCCACGAACGGTGTAGGTGCCCACGCCGTTCTGCCGCTCGTACGACGCCAGGGTGTTGAACACCGAGAGGTAGGCGAGGAGCGGGGTGAACAGCTGGTCGTTCACCATCGAGAGCGAGAACGTCTTGCGGATGCCGCGCTCGGACGTGAGCGACAGCTTGATCGGGATGAGGGTCGGCCCGCGGCCCAGGGTACCGGCAATCGCGACCGCGCGGTCCTGGCTCACGGTGCCGATGACCTCGCCGGTGCTGGCGATCTTCATCGAGCTGGCGAGGCTCGGCAGCACGACGTGCACGTAGGCGCGCGTCATCGGGAACTGCACGGGCCCGAGGCCGTAGAACGGATGGCCAAAGGCGTAGACGCGGTCGCCATCGACCTCGGTGACCGTGCCGGTCGCGCCGAACTCGAGGTCGCCGCTCATGAGGGTGACGCCCACCGGGTCACCCGGCCGCAGCGGCGCGGGGCGGCCAGCGGCTGACGGGACGAGCGCCTGTTGCGCGGCGCCGGCCATCACCGGCACGAAGCCGAGATCGCGGAAGGTGGCCGAGAGCGGATCGATGACCTGCGGGTCGAAGCCCCCCATCGTCAGCGGGGTCGCGATCGGACGCAGCATCGTGCCGATGGCCGCGTTGATCCCGGGCGCGCCGATGACCTGCACATCGGCGGGGCTGCTCGCGAACGGACGCGTCCAGGCGAACGCCTGTCGCAGCGAGGCCTGCAGGTGCTCCGGCGTGATCGGCATCTGCAACTCTACGCGCGCGGCCGGCGGGCGGGGCCCGGGCAGGCTCGACGCCTCGATCATCTCGTCGATCGGGGTGATGCCGGCGATCGGTTCCTTCGAGAACTGCCCCAGCGAGTAGGAGACCGCACCGACCAGCTTTCCGTCGAGGTAGACGGGACTGCCGCTCATCCCGGCGATGACGCCGGTGTCGGCCAGCGGGCCGCCCTCCAGGCGGGCAAGGATCAGGTTGCGGCGCGTGCCGATGACGTTCCGCAGCACGCCGAGGATGTGGACCTTGAACTCCTCGAGCCGGTCACCCTGGAAGACCGTGCGTCCGACCGCCACCATGCCGGGCCGCAGGTCGTCGACGGGGAAGCTCACGGTGGCGGCGGGCAGCACCGCCGTACAGAGGGCGACGAGCGCGACGGCGACGGCGGAACGGCGCAATGTCATGGAGGGTGGACCTGAGGCTCACGATACGGGTAACCGCCTGAAACTGCAAGCTTCGCAGCGGCTTGCGGCTTGACAGCCCCGGAAGCGCTGAAGTACCGTGCGAAGGTCTCCAGTGATGCCGCGACTTGCTTCCTCCTCCGCCGCTGTGTTCCACGCCAATGCCTGGTGGTGGTATCCGACTGCGATTGGAGAGGCGGCGTCCTGCGTCTGACACGAACCAGAGCACGACAGCACCGAGCGCCTCTTCAGCCAGACCGGTTGGAGAGGCGCTTTTTTTATGCACCCGTTGATTTGTGAAACCGTCACCGCCACCTCGATGGCGGAGCTGCTGCGCGGACGTGACGCGGTCACCGCCGCCGACCTGGTCGAGCTGCGCCTCGACGGCGTCGCCGACCTCGACGTCGCCGGCGCACTGGCCGGGCGGCGCCGCCCGGTCGTGGTCACCTGCCGCCCGACGTGGGAGGGTGGCCGCTTCGATGGCCCGGAGGCGGTTCGCCGCGCGATTCTCGAGCAGGCGTTTGCGTGTGGGGCGGAGTACGTCGACATCGAGTGGCGTGCCGGGTTCGACGACCTCGTGCGTGCGCAGGCCGGACGGGTGGTGCTGTCCGCCCACGACTTCCACGGCGTTCCCGCGGATCTGTCCGGCCAGGCCCGTGAGATGCGCCGCACGGGCGCCGGCCGCATCAAGATCGCGGTGATGCCCGCGCGACTCACCGACCTGCTGCCGTTGCGCGCGGTCGCGGCCGAGGGGCCGGCCATCGTGATCGGCATGGGCGGAACCGGCCTGCCGACCCGGCTGCTGGCGGCGCACTTCGGGTCGATCTGGTCGTATGCCGGCCAGGGCGCCGCCCCCGGACAGGTGCCGGCGGTCACGATGGCCGAGGTGTTCCGCTTCCCGGCGGTGACGGCGGCGACGGCCGTGTACGGCGTCGTCGGGAACAACGTGCTGCACTCGCTCTCGCCGGCGATGCACAACGCGGCGTTCACGGCCGACGGGCGTGACGCCGTCTACGTGCCGTTCCTGCCGGCCGACTTCGCCGATTTCCTGGCCTTCGCCGACGCATTCGGGATCGCGGGTGCGAGCGTGACGATTCCGTACAAGCTCGACGCGCTCGCGGCGGCGCAGGGGCGCGTGGACGCGCTGACCGGCACTGTAGGCGCGGCCAACACGCTGCGGCGCACCGCGGAGGGATGGGACGCGACGAACACCGACGTCGACGGGTTCCTGGCGCCGCTCGACGTGGCGTATCCAGGGCCGCTCACGGGCGCGCGGGCGGCCGTACTCGGCGCCGGCGGGTCGGCGCGGGCCGTGATCGTCGGGCTCCTGACACGCGGGGCGACGGTGACGGTGCACGCGCGACGCACGACACAGGCGGACGCGCTCGCCGAGGCGCTGCGGGTCAGGTCTGGACCGTGGCCGCCGCCGCCGGGCTCGTGGGACCTGCTGGTCAACTGCACGCCGATCGGCAGCAGCGCGGCTCCCGATGCCTCGCCGCTGCCGGGCGGTCCGTTCGATGGCCGCGTCGTCTACGACCTGACGTATCGCGCGTCAGGGGCCGGCGAGGCACCGCTGCTGGTCGAGGCGCGGCGCGCGGGCTGCGTCACGATCGACGGGCTGCCGATGCTCGTCGCGCAGGCCGAACGACAGTACGCCTGGTGGACAGGGCAGGCTCCGTCCAGAGGCGTCATGGGAACCGCGGCGCGACACCGGCTGGATGCCGGGGCCGCCCGCACACACGGGTAGCGACGATGCGGATCACTTCATTCGACGAGTTCAGGGCACTGGCGCAGCGGGGCACGTTCGTCCCCGTCTGCAAGGAGATCGTCGCCGACCTCCTGACGCCCGTCTCGGCGTTCCTCAAGATCGCCGAGCACTCTGATTACGCCTTCCTGCTGGAGTCGGTCGAAGGCGGCGAGC
>CANIAI010000175.1 GCA_947465275.1 Acidobacteriota bacterium
ACACTCCATACGCTCCCGTCGGCCGATACCGACGCGGTGATCGTGTTCCCGCTCCGCACAAGCCTGAGCCACGAGGGCGGGACCGCGGCTGGTCCGGGCGTGCTCGTCGACACGCCGCCTGCCGCGACGCGCCGCTGGAACGCCGTTCCCTTCGTGGCAGAGGGCGTCTGCAGCATGAAGGCATGCGTCGCCCCGGCGTTCAGACCGTCGCGCATCATCACGCCGGCCTTCGTCCAATCGTGGACGTTCTGCACGGAGACCACACGCGCGACGATCTGCCCGTTCCCCGTGAGTGTCGAAGAGGCGAAGCCGAACGCATCACTGCTGCCCCAGATATCCACCCCGGCGCCATTGACGGTGAAGGTGCCACCGCTGACGGTCCCGCTCCCGGCGGACCCGACAGCACCCACGTCGTTGAAGTTCCATCCGGACGGAAGCGCGCCTCCGGCGCCGGTCGCCACCGACACACTGTCGAACGTGGCGGTGGCAAGGGATCCGTCGTTATGGCTCGTCAGCGCCAGACCGACCGAGATCTGCGAGGGCATGGCGATCGTTTCGCTGCCAACCATCGTCCAGGTGATGCCGTTCGTTGAGGAGAAGGCCGTGAACAGGTCGCCGGTGCGGGAGACGCGCACCCACGCAGGCGCGGTCGTCGCGGCGCCCGCGGTACTGGTCGACTCGCCGCCGGCGGCGAGTCGCCGCTGGAAGACGAGGCCCTTGCCCGCGCTGACGATCATCGCCGCATGGGCGGCGTCGGCCGTGAGGCCTGCCCGCATCATGACGCCGCCCTTCGTCCAGGCATCGGTGTTGGTCACCGTGCTGACTCGCGCCGTGATCGTGCCGTCGCCGATCAGTGACTGATACGCGTAGCGGAACGCGTCCGCACGTCCCCAGATATCGGCGCCCGCGCCTCGCAGTGTGAAGACACCGTTGCTGGCACTCGCGCTGCCTGCCGGGCCGACGGCGCCGATGTCCTGCGACTGCCACGGTGCCGGCAGCGCGGGGGACGGAGCCGATGCAACGGAGACGGTGACGGGCGACGACGTGGTCTCCGCGCCACCGCTGTCAGTGGCCCGCGCGCTCACGACGTAACTCCCCGCCGGCACGCTGTTCCACGTCAGGCCAAAGGGGCTGGTGGCGTCGGTGCCGAGGAGTGTCGTCCCGGCATAGAACGAGACCTGCGCGATCGAGCCGTCACTGTCAGTCGCGGACGCCGAGACCGTGATCGTGGCCGGAGCCGTGAAGCTCGCACCGCCGGCTGGTGAGGTCACCGCGACCGTCGGCGGGACGTTCGTGGGGGGAGGGTCGGTGCCGCCGGAGCCGGGCACCCATTCCAGCGCACTGTAGGTGCGTCGCTCCTTGCCCGACACGTCTCGCCAGTCGCCGCTCCATGCCTCGCGATACCGACGCGCCAGGTCGATCGAGGCGACGGCCGCCCCGGCTTGCCCGGCCGTCGGCACCCTCGCGAGCACCGCGCCCACCGGGTCGAGCACGTCACTCGCGTAATCGTAGCCAGCGGCGACCACGTACACCGACTGCTCGACTGCGCGTGCCCCGACCACGGTCGCCTTGCCGCCCCAGATGGGGACCAGGAGCATCTCCGCACCCTGAACAGCCGCCTGACGCGCCGGCTCGGGGAAGGCCGTGTCCTGGCAGATCAGCAATGCCACCTGTCCGAAGTCGGTGCGGAAGACCGGGACCTCGCTGCCGGGCGTGATACCGGCGGACGCTTCCGAGAGTGGCACCTGCACCTTCCGATACTTGCCGGCGATCTCCCCGTTCCTGTCGAGCAGCACGGCGGAGTTGTAGAGGAACCGGTCATCACGCTCGAGCATCCCGAAGACCACATACGTCCGGTGGGCGCGTGCGAGCGACGCCATCGCGTCGGTGCTCGGGCCGGGAATCGTCTCGGCTTTCGCGTCGTACGTGCCGGGTGCACCAATCACGTTCAGCAGTTCGCCGAACACCATCACGTCCGGGTGGTTCGCCGCGGCGACCTGCTCGCCGTAGGCCTCGGCGCGTTGCACCGAGTCGAGCCCGCTGCTGGACCCGGCCGGCCGGTAGGACACGGCCACCACCTTCACCGGGCGAGGCGCCGGCGCTGTTGTCACGATGAGACTGAGCCGGTCGAACTGCACCTGGGCGTTCGGCGCCCATTGCAGGATCAGTTCGACGTCCACCGCGGTGGCCCCCGGAGGCGCCTGCAGCGTTCGGTCGTAGGACGCGACGCCGTCCGAGCCCGTGCGATATTCCCAGACGTAGTCCGGCGCCACTGCATCGCCGAAGGCTCCCCTCCAGCGCAGCAGAATCGTCACGGCCTGCCGCAACGGTGGTGTGTCACGCGCGGTGACCACCGCCCGGAGTCGATAGAACTGACCTGCGCCCACCCCCTGGATTCGCGTGCGCCAGCCACCGTAGACATTGGGCACTTCATTACCGAACAACTGCAAGGTGTAGGGCGACCCCGACGACGCGAGCACCCCCGGCATCGCTTGCGGCCGCGGCGCGAATGCGGACCAGCCCGCGCTGGTGGCTGGCATCAGTTCCTGAGCGGTAGCCCCCATACCGAGGCCGAGGACCATGAATGTGAGAATGGCGGCGACACGGCGGGATCTACGGGGCATGGTCACCTCATCGGGAGTGCGGCAGGGCCGATCGGATGGGTCTGACGGAGCCGAACGGGCGGGAGATCAGAGCGAGGGAGGGGGAGGCGTGTGCAGCGAGCGTGTGGAGGAGGTTGGCGTCCCAAAGGGTGCCGACTTGGAATCAAATCACCGACTTGCTCCGCTCTATGCGTAAGCTCCGGGAATCCCCGGGGTTTGCCGCATGAGAAGCCCCGGTTTCAGCGGGCTTGCCCCGCCATTCCACGTCCCTCCCTTGATTAGAACAGGAGATCCGCCGTTGATTTCGGTACGGGGACCGCTATGAACCGGCGATGTATCAGCCGAGAGGACGCCGCGGTCTGGTGTCCCGGCGGACGATGGGGGCCACGCCGGACGCAGGTAACGGAGTGCTACTCGGTTTTTTCCGCTGAAGATGTGTATACGGCCTGCCTCAAGGAGGACGCTCGGCATCTGGCCCCAGGTGCCGCAGGAGCCGCCACCTTCTCGGTTGGTGGGAGGCATCATGCCGTTCGATGGGAAGTCCGCCAGAACGCCGTCTGGAGACGCGGAAGGATGTTCCTGCGGTGCGACGGGTGCGAGCGCAGAAGCACCCGCCTGTATCTGCCCCTGGATACTTCGCCGCCTCGCTGCCGAAAGTGCTGGGGGCTGACGTACCCGTCGCGGACGCTCTGCAACTACAAGGACTCGATATGGGGCCGGGGCGCGTTCGCGCGCATGTTCGGCACCACGCAACGGGAGTGGGCGCTCCAGTGTTCAACGGAACGTCGGGAAGAGCGCCGCCGAGCCTCACGACAACGCTGGCGGGAGCGTGCGAACCTGCTGGCCGAACCTGACGGAGGGCACCGTCGCACCTAAGCCCCTCACGGCCCTCACCGCCGGGACTTCCGCGGCGGGCAACCCTTCTCGCAGGCCCCAACATCTGGTGGCGAGGCCCTGAACAGGTGTGTTACAGATCAGCGCCATGCGAAGACTATGGGTGCTTCTGTCACTCCTGGGTATAGCTGGGTGCGCAGTCACGAGGACCGCCAGACTCTACGACCTGTCGTCGGGCATGGTGCTTTCTGCCTCCTACAAGTACAGCGGAACCGGCCGAGGACGTATTTTCACTGGTGACGAGAAGCTCCCTGTGTGTCAGGGAGAGTACGTGACGGTTGCTGGCGGGGAGACGGCGTGGGGGGCAATCTACACCGGAACGGCGGTCGCTCAGGCGGTCGCGACTACCACTGCCAACGAGCAACGCGGTAGCGCAATCCTGACCTGCAAAGACGGCGTCGTCATCACCTGCGAATACGTCACAAGCGCCCTCAACGGGGCGGGCAGCGGAGCATGCACCGATAGCGCGCAACGGCGGTATCGGTTGATGTTCTGAGCCTTTCTCTGAAACCAGTGAGTTCTGGCCGGACCTTGGCCCGAACCGTGCCCCTGCAGGAGCGCCCTGCCCTTCCGGCGGGGATTCCCCGGTAGCGACTTGCCAGACGGTTTCGAGCATCTTCGCTTGCCGTCTGGGCTTGACTGGACCGCCTTAACCTCGCCCGGCCCTGCGGACAGAGGGCGCACGGGGCAAAATGCGCCGCCTGAGCGCAAGGCAACGGCCTTATCCTCAGCTTGCCGCGCACTCAGCCGCAACAACAAACTGCCCCCATCGACCCCGAAAGTAGCGGTCGGAAGACGGGAGGCGGCAACTCGGATCACATCTTTCCAGTGGAATTCGGAACGGGCATAGCTCAGCTATCCTGTGGCAGCCGCCCGGCCCCCGCCGGCCAGCGGCGGGTGTCGGGCGAATTACCTGCCTGCCCGACGGCGCGTTTTTGAGTAGGGTCGCCGAGATGACAGACCTACCGCACTGGTTGCGGATTCCGGAAACCTTTCGGACGTCCGGCGATCCCTGCGAAGAGAACCCGTTCGATCCGTCCGACCAACGCCATGGCGTCTGGCGGGACGCGACGCGGCGGGCGGAAGAGGAGGTCGCCCGCATCAACGTCCGCTGGATGGGAGGGCTCACCGTTGATAACGCTGAAGATTGGGCCCCTTCCTTGTGGGCTGCCCGGTTCAGCGTATGGGCCGAGCGAGGAATCCATGTTGTTTGGTCCGACCGGGACGTCGCGATCTTCGACGACTGGCTGTTGAGGTACGCAAACAGTTCGCTGAGCGCCTTGGCCGAGTTCTTCGAGAAGTGTCCACCGCCCCCGACCTACCGCGATCAGGTCCTTCTGAAGACCCGAAACCTGCTGGCTCGTGAGGTGCAGCGGTGGAAGGCCGAAGGGCGGCGCTATGTGGCCGAGCAAAAGGCGTTTCAGGCGTCCCAGGTTAACTCTGCCCCCCGTCCCGTCTCTCCGGCCACGGTCAGCCGTCGAAGGGCTTTGGTGACCGCCTATCGCCGGGATAGGGGTATCAGCGCTGAGCAGTTTGCCCGTGCGCTTAACTGCGACCCTTCAGCACTTCGCGCCGTTGTCAGAGAGGACAATGACAAGTCTTCGCCAGACTTGCGAGCGAGGCTGCTGCAAAGGCTTGGCGTGTCTCAGGCGGAGTGGTACCGGGAGGACTAACTTTCCCGGTATTCTCCCGTTCATTCCCGGTTTTCCGTCGGACTCTGGTTGCAGACCCCGCAACCAGATGCCGAGCCGCAGAGCCCCATCCCCCGACGAACACCGTCTGTCCGTAGACAGGTGCCGAGAGCTGCTCGGGGATGCAGGAGTTGGGCTCAGTGACGACCGCGTTGTGGAGATCCGCGAGCACCTGTACACCCTGGCTGCGGTCCTGACTCGGAGCCGTGCCACAGGTCTCCAGTTGCCCTATGATGCGGCTGTGCAAGCCATGTCGCGCGAGCGTCGTACCGAGGTTGAGGAGCGGGCCGGCATCCTGCAGTTCGAGGGTGGATTGCCTCCCGACCAGGCCGAACGCTTGGCGCTGGGCGAACGGGTTTCACGGCTGAAGAGCTAGGAGCTATGCAGGCGGTCATCTACTGCCGCGTTTCGACGGCAGAACAGACGCTAAATCTGAGTCTCCCTACTCAGGAGAAGGCTTGCCGCGACTACTGCAAGCGCAACGGCTTTGAGGTCGCACAGGTCTTCGTCGAGAGGGGCGAGTCAGCCAAGACCGCCGACCGCCCCC
>CANIAI010000176.1 GCA_947465275.1 Acidobacteriota bacterium
CGCACCGCCTGGTTGTCCACCTCCCGCACCTCGAGCGGCTCGTCGTCGCTCCGGCGGTACTTGTTCACGCCGACGATCACCTCGCGCGCCGAGTCGATGCGCGCCTGCGTGCGCGCGGCCGCTTCCTCGATGCGCATCTTCGGCAGGCCGGTCTCGATCGCCCGCACCATCCCGCCCAGCTGCTCGATCTCCTGGAGGTGCCCCCACGCGCGGTGCGCGAGATCGTGCGTGAGCCGCTCCACGAGGTAACTGCCGCCCAGGGGATCCACGGCGCGCGTCACGTCCGTCTCGTCGCGCAGGTAGAGCTGCGTCTCGCGCGCCAGGCGCGCCGAGAAATCGGTGGGCAGCGCCAGCGCCTCGTCGAGCGCGTTGGTGTGGAGCGACTGCGTGCCGCCGAGCACCGCCGCGAGCGCCTCCACCGTCGTCCGCGTGATGTTGTCGTACACGTCCTGCGCCGTGAGGCTCCAGCCCGACGTCTGTGCGTGGGTGCGGAGCGCCAGCGACTTCGGGTTGCGCGGGTTGAACGGGCGCAGCAGCGCCGCCCAGAGGAGGCGCGCGGCCCGGAGTTTGGCCACCTCCATCACGTGGTGCATCCCGATCGCCCAGAAGAAGCTGAGGCGCGGCGCGAAGGCGTCGATGTCGAGCCCCGCCGCGAGCCCCGCGCGCACGTAGGCGAGGCCGTCCGCCAGGGCGTAGGCCAGTTCGAGGTCGGCGGTCGCGCCGGCCTCCTGCATGTGATATCCGCTGATCGAGATCGGGTTGAAGCGCGGCATCCGTTCGGCGCAGTACCGGATGATGTCGCCGACGATCCGCATGGAGGGGGCCGGAGGGTAGATATACGTGTTCCGGACCATGAACTCCTTGAGGATGTCGTTCTGCAGCGTGCCGGCCAGTTGCGCCGGGTCGACCCCCTGTTCCTCGGCCGCGACGATGTAGAACGCCATGATCGGCAGCACGGCGCCGTTCATCGTCATCGACACCGACATCCGGTCGAGCGGGATGCCGTCGAAGAGCGCCGTCATGTCGTCGACGCTGTCGATGGCGACACCCGCCTTGCCCACGTCGCCCACCACGCGCGGGTTGTCGCTGTCGTAGCCGCGGTGCGTCGGCAGGTCGAACGCGACCGACAGCCCGGTCTGTCCTGCCGCGAGATTCGCGCGGTAGAACGCATTCGACTGGGTGGCGGTCGAGAAGCCGGCGTACTGGCGAATCGTCCAGGGCTGCCGGACGTACATCGACGCGTACGGCCCGCGGAGAAACGGCGGGAGGCCGGCGGCGTAGTCGAGGTGCTCGACGTCCGCGAGATCGGCGGCCGTGTAGCGCGCGCGGATGGAAATCGACTCGCGGGTGATGAGCGTCACCGGCGCGGGCGTCGCGACCGACGACGCGGCAGGTGACGGGGACTCCGGCTCGGTCCACGCGTCCAGCCGCGCGCCCCGCGCGCGCGCCCGGTCCCACGCTTCTCGCGCGAGGGCGTTCGTGAGCGCCTCGACGTAGTACGACCCGCCCATCGGGTCGGCCACGGCATCCAGGTGCGCCTCTTCGCGCAGGATGTGGTGGACGTTCGCCGCCAGGTGCGCGTCGAATCCCGCCCCCTCGAGGAACAGCCGATCGCAGCCGCCAGCGACCGCCGCCATCGCCTCGGTCGTGAGCCGCATCAGGTTGCGTTTCGTGTCAGTCACGTCCTGCGGCGCACTCCGCACCAGCAGGAAAACGGATTCACGGGCCGCCCGCGCCCAGAGACGGCGCATGGCCCGCAGCTTGGCGACCTCGAGGAAGTAGGAGGGGCCGACCGCGAGGCAGACCGTGAGCGCTCCGGGTGGCTGCTGCAGGCCGGCGAGCAGGGCCCGCACGAGCTGCTCGACAGCCGTCGCGCGGTGCTCCTGAGGGCCGTCGAGCGCATCGTCGACGCGGATGGCACCGCCCGGGGGATCCCAGCGGTCGAGCGCTTCCCACGAGCCGGCCGTGCCCGGCTCGATGCCCTGGACGCCTTGTGGCACAAGGGTTTCCGGCAGATCCCCGCGCCGGAAGAAGGGTGGAACGCCAACGGCCGGATCCGGGCGCCAGGCGAACGCCCCGGGGTCATCCCCCGCCTCGGCCCGGAACGCGGCGTCCCAGTCAGCGGTCGGCACCGGCCGGAAGAGGTCGCGCAGGCGGAGAGGGGGCAGCATGGGGAACCGTCGCCAGCATGGTAACGCCGCCCGTCCAGCTGAGGCCGGTCAGGTCTGGCCTGTGCCCGTTCGGACGCCGTGGGGAACCGTTCCCAGATTTCCGCGCACAAGGCCGCCGGGGGCAGTAAAGTTGAGCACCAGCCTGGCCGCGTGTACCCTCCGCGGCGAGCCATCGTCGACAGCATTGACCAGACCATGTCCATCTACCTGATCAACCCGAGTCACGTGTCGTTCGGGATCGGCGTCATTACCCCGCGCTGGCTGTATGTCCTGGCCTCGGCCACGCCCCGCAGCTACGGCGACCCGATCCTGGTGGACGAAACGCTGGAGTCCTTCGACACGTCGGTCATCAAGGCCGGCGACGTCGTGGGCGTCGGTGTCCACACCGGCAACGCCCTCCGCGGCTACGAGGTCGGCAACGCCGCCCGTGCCGCCGGTGCCACGGTGATCTACGGCGGCATCCACGCCACCCTGTATCCCGACGAGCCGCACAGCCTGGGCGGCGCGCACAGCGTCGTCACGGGTGACGGGGAGATCGCCTGGCCGATGGCGCTGCGCGATCACGCCGCCGGCGCGCTGCGCCCGCAGTACGAGGGCGGCCGCGTCGAGGGCGACACCTTCCTGCCCGGACGCTGGGACCTGCTGCCCGAGGGCCGCTACATGTGGGCCTCGGTGCAGACCGTCCGCGGCTGCCCGAAGCATTGCTCGTTCTGCTCCGTCTGGCGCACCGACGGCCAGAAGCCACGGCAGCGGGAAGTCGACCGTGTCGTCGAGGAGATCGTCGACCTGCGGCGGCGCGGGTTCCGCTTCATCGCGCTGGCCGACGACAACTTCTATCCGGTGACGCTCGAAGACCTCCGGATGGCCGACCGCCGGTCCGACAAGTCGCAGCTCGAGAAGCTGAAGGCGACGCGCGCCGAGCGGTTCGAACTGATGGAGCGGCTCGCGCAGCTCCCGAAGGACACCATCTTCTTCACCCAGATCACGATGGAAGCGGCCGAGGACACCGAGTTCCTCGACGCGATGCGCCGGGCGCACATCAAGGGGGCGCTCATCGGCGTCGAGGCGGTGACGCCCGAAGGGCTGAAGGACGTCTACAAGGGGTTCAACGAGAGCGGCGACGCGCTCGTGGCCAAGCTGAAGCGCTTCAAGGCGCACGGCATCCACGTGCTCGGGTCGTTCATCTTCGGGCTGCCGAGCGACCGGGCCAACACCTTCGACGCGACGCTGTCGGTGGCGCAGAGCGCCGACCTGACGTTCGCGCAGTTCGTGATGCTGACCCCGTTCCCCGGCACGCTCGACTTCGCCGACTGGGAAAAGTCGCTCGGCACCGAGCCGCCGGCCGTTGGCGGCATCCCGGTGTCGCGCCACTGGCTGATCCCGCAGGACCGCCGTCCGAAGGTGTACATCGAGCACCCGGCGATGACGCCCGACGAGATCCGCCAGCGCACGCAGGCGGTGTGGGACCAGTTCTACTCGTTCTCGAGCATCTGGAAGCGGTCGCAGGGCACGGTGAAGTCGGTGAAGGCGCGGCTCGCCTTCGTGCTCATCTCGAAGCTCTACCGCCAGATGTACGCGAACACCGGCATTGCCACCGACAGCGCGCGCGTCAACCGCTCCGCGCAGTGGGCGCGGCTGATGGCCATCCCCTGCCGGTCGCTCTTCGCCGGGCGTCCGATGCCCGACCTGCAGGTGCCGAAGCCGCCGCAGGTGCAGGGGCTCGCCTCGTAGCACCAGGCACGCGCGGGTTCTCGTCCGCGCACCGCTGACACACCAAGGGCCGGTCCCCGCTCTCCTCGAGAGCATGGGACCGGCCCTTGTCATTTCAGGGGGACCGCCCGAGGCGGCCCCGTGAACGGCTCCTGCCGCTACGGACGGTTCAGCGCGGTCCAGACGGCCGCGACCGCGGCCGACTCGGTGCTCGCCGAGCCATACAGGTCGTTCGCCGCCTTCACCGTCGCGACCCGCGCGGCCGCGTAGTTCGTGCTCGCCGTCATGTAGACCGTCAGCGCGCGGTACCAGATCCTGTCGGCCTTGTTCCGGCCGATGCCGGTGAGCGTGCGTGTCGTGTTGGTCGCCACGCGCGTGTCGGCCGCGTTGCACGTGGGGCTGCCCATCGACGTTCCCTCCGACAGCAGGTGGAAGAAGTGGTTGGCCAGCCCCGAGCTGTAGTGGACGTTCAGCGATCCGATCGTCGAGTAGTAGCAGTCGGCTGACGCGCCGTCGACGCTTGGCTTGATCATGCTGCGCAGCGCGTTGTTGCCGCTCTTGTACAACTCCTCGCCGATCAGGTAGTCGCCCGGGTCGTTCGGGTTGGCGGCGTAGAACTCGACCATCGCCCCGAAGATGTCGCTCGTGCCTTCGTTCAGGCCGCCAGATTCCCCCGAGTAGGTCAGGTTCGACGTGCGGCTCGTGACGCCGTGCGACATCTCGTGCCCCGCGACGTCGAGCGAATCGAACGGATTGAAGGTGCGGCCGTCACCGTCGCCGTAGGTCATGCAGAAGCAGCTGTCCGACCAGAACGCGTTGTTGTAGTTCTTCCCGTAGTGCACACGGTTGTAGGCGCCCGCGCCGTTGTTCGCGATGCCGTTGCGGCCGTGGACGGTGAGGTAGTAGTCCCAGGTCATCGCCGTGCCGTACTGCGCGTCGACGCCCACCGTCTGTGCATTGGCCAGCGTGCCGTCGCCCCAGGCGTTGTCGGCGTCGGTGAAGATGGCGCCGTTGCCTCCCTGCTTGCCGTTCATGTTCACGGTGTACTGCCCACCCCGGCTCGGGTCGCGCAGTTCGTAGGAAGCCGCCGCGAGCTGGTTGGTCGTGAGGGCGACCGAGCCGTTGAAGAAGCCGCGTCCCGTTCCGGCCGCCGCGGCCGTCTTGACGTTGTCCCACGAGCGGAGCACGCCGCCGTTGCCCGCGTCGACGAACGCGATCTGGTCAACCGGCCCACGCGCGTCGTCGCCCGTCGCGTGCACCTGCCAGGCGAGGTACGCGGCGCCGTCACGCACCAGCACCATCAGGTTGCTGCGCGTCGTGACCGCGGGCGTCAGCCGCAGGTGCTAGAGCGCGCGGCCGCGGGCCGCCGCCTCCGAGAGCCCCGGACGCGTGTCGAGCGCGCCGACCGTCAGCAGTGCGTCGGTCACGTCGACCACCGCGCGCGACGCGAGGTCGACATGGACGATCGCCTCGCCCTCGAACACCGGGATGTTCCGGTAGGTCTCCTGGTAACGCACGTGCGCCTGGCCGAGCGTGTCCAGCGACACGCCACGCGCGACGAGCGCGATATCCGCGCCGAGGGCTGAACCCCGCTGCACGGCCGTCGGCTGCGCCGCGGCGATCGCCACCTGGTCGGGGGAGTTCTGCGCGAGCAGCAGCACCGAGGGCGCCGCGACCGCGAGGGCCAGCAGGCCCAGGAACGCGAGCTTCTTCATGGAGACCTCTTGAAGGAAACGGATGTACGGACGGGAACGAGTCTAGGACCGCTCCCGCCCGGACGCAACGGGGTGACCACCGGAAGTCCG
>CANIAI010000177.1 GCA_947465275.1 Acidobacteriota bacterium
CGAGGTAGGCGTCGATGCGCAGGTTCTCGCGCGCGAGCGCCCGCAGGCGGACGTCGTCGAGTCCCGTGTCGGCGAACACGCGCGCCGCGCCGCCGACGAGCCGCCCCCGCAGTCGGGCCTCTTCGCGATCGACCAGCTCGCGCGCCGGCTCCGGCGGCGGAAAGCGCTCGACCTCACCCAGCAGGAGCTGGCGCTCGACCCAGGCGTCGACGGGGGTGGCATCGGCCGCACGGGCCGTGAACCCGAGCAGCTGCGCCGCCCGCACGTCCGACTGCATCGCCGGTACGCCGTTCACCCGGGCTACCACCCGGTCGATCAGCTGCTGCGCGCGCGCCGCCGGCGCCAGGTACGAACAGACCAGCGCCGCCAGGATGACCGCGCGCATCGACGTCGCTCTCGTCCGCATCAGAAGGCCTGCCCCAACGAGACGTGCAGCACGTACGGCCGCTCGAGCTGCCCAGGCACGAGCTCGCGCCGATCGAGGTTGAACCCGACGTCCACCCGGATGGGGCCCACCGGCGAGCGATAGCGGAAGCCGAAGCCGGCGGCGCTGCGCAGGTCGGTCAGGTCCATGTCGCTGACGCGCTGGTAGATGTTGCCCGCGTCGAGGAAGCCGACCAGCTCCGCCCGCTGCTTCAGCACGCCGACGCGCAGCTCGGCGTTGAGGACGATCTCACCGTTGCCCCCCGTCGGGAAACCGGTCGGGCTGATCGTGCTCGCGCCACCGAGCCTGTCGAGCGAGAAGCCGCGGACGGTGGTGTCGCCACCCGCGAAGAAGCGCTCGCTCGCGGGCAGGTCCTGCACCATCTCCCGGACGACGGCGCCGGTCGTCTCATCGAGGCTCGTGACCTCGCGCGGAAAGCCGTGCGCCGCCCCGAGCCTGGCGCCGAGGGCGAGGATCGTGCGGCGCTTCGCCGGCAGCGGCAGGTAGGCGAACCCCTGTACGAACGTCTTGACGAAGCCGACCTCCGAGCCGATGCTGCGCGCGGCCAGCTCGCCGTCGGCAACCGTGAAGGTGCCGCGGTTGGGGTACAGCACGTCGTCGCGCGTGTCACGGATGAACGATGCCGACCCCTTCGACAGGCGCACCTGCGGGAACAGGCGGTCGATGAGCGGCTTCTCGGCGGCGGTGATGTGCTCGTCGAAGAGACGCGTGCGCTCGAACGAGTAGCGCCCGGCCAGGCTGTACCGGGGAGAGAGCCGGAAGCCGGCCTCGGCGCGCACCTCGCGGGTGATGAAGTTGAAGCTCGATCGGATCGCCTGGTCGAGGATGCCGGTGACCAGGAGGTCCGCGGGCAGTCCGAACACCTTCGGCTCGCGATACGTCGCATAGACACGGTATTCGTTGAAGCCGTAGTTGGTGCCCTCGACGGTACCCGCCGTGGTGCCGGTCGTGCTCGAGGGGACCGTGGTGCCAGACACCCCGATGTCGCGTGCCCGCAGGCTGGCGCGTCCGAACAGGTTCACCGCGCGGTTCTTGCCCCAGAGATTGCGCCGCCCGATCTCGAAGAAGCCCCGCGGCGCCACCTCGAGCCGTTCCTCGGCCTGGCCGCTGTCGCTGGCGGGCCGGAGCCGGGTGCCGCCCTCGAGCCCGCCGCCGTAGCCGACGGTCGTCGGCGGCGCCTCCTCGACCTGGACGAGCACGTCCCGGCGCGCCTCTCCCGGGTGCGTCACCGAGCTCACCTGGATGCGACGGAACAACCCGAGGGCGCCGAGCCGTTGCTGGCTCTCGAGCAGCGCCGCGAATCCGAGCGGGTCGCCCGGCTTCAGGGTCAACTCGCGCTCGATCGTCGACGTGCGCGTGCGGCGATTGCCGATGACGATCACGTGGTCGACGATCGCCTGCGGGCCCTCGGTGATCGTATAGGTCACGTCGGCGCGCGTGTCGCCGGCGGCGAGTGTCACGGTCGGGGTGACGACGGCCGCGTCGTACCCGCGATTCCGGTACTCGAGTTCGAGCGTGTCGCGGTCGCCGGCGACCTCGGCTTCCGAGAACGGACGGCCGGGGATGCCGGTGAGCAGCGGGCGAAGCGCCGCCTCGCCCACGACGGCATTGCCGACGAGGCGGACGTCGCCGATCGTCGTGCGGGGACCTTCGACGATCGTGAGCGCGACGGCGACCCGGCGGTCGCCGCCAGCCTCGTCGGCCACGCCGGTCACCTCGCCCCGCACGGTCGGCCGCGTGTAGCCGCGGCTGCGGTAACTGTTCCGGATGGCCGCGACACCGGTGTCGAGCGTCTCCTGCACGAACACCGCGTCCGGACGCAGCGGGAGCACCGCCAGCAGGTCGGCCGTCGGCACGCTCGCGTTGCCGGTGATCGTCACGCCATCGACGAGCGACCGGCGTCCCCGCGTCACCGTGAAGGTGATCGCCAGCGTGCCCGGCGCCTCGCGGCGCGCGTACTCGGCTCGGGCGTCACGGTAGCCGCGGGCGTGCAGGTAGTCCTCGATCGCGCGGGTGGAATCCTCGAGGAGGTCCTGCTCGACCGAGGCCTCGGCCAGCACCGGCACGAGCCTGGAGCGATCGGCCGCAGGAAGCTCGTCGCCGGCGAAGACCACCGATACCTTCGGCCCGCGCTCGAGGGTCACGGTGACCGCCGCGGTGTCGTCCGGCTGCACGCGGTTCGTGTGCGTCGCCCGTGCCTGGTAATAGCCGTCGGCGCGCAGGCGGGCCTCGTAGCGCCCGAGGCCGCGCCCGATGGCGTCGGCGTCGTACGGCTCGCCGACCCTCAGTCGCGCCTCATCGAGCAGTGCCGCGCGGTCGGCGGGGGAGGCTCCCTCCACGTCGATGCGGCCGATCGGCAGGCGGCGGCCCGCCTGGATCTCGACCACCATCGAGGCGCGGTCCGGGTCGTGCGTCTCTTCGACGTGCGCCGCCACCTGCGCGCCGACGAAGCCGCGGCCGCGGTAATAGGCCTGCAGCACCCGCTGCACGTCGGGAATGCGTCCGGCCGACGGGGTACGCCCCACGCGGTCGACCAGCTCGCGCATGACGTCGTCCGGGCGGAGGACCAGCGCGCCACGGAGCTCGATGCGATCGACCGGATGCAGCGGCACCAGCACCACGCGCACCGCGCCCGCAGGGTCCGCATAGACCTGCACGTCCTCGAAGCGGCCGAGGCTCATGAGGTGCGAGATCGTCTCGCGCACGTCGCGCATCGCCAGCGGACGGCCGACGGGGGTCTCGACCAGGTCCAGGATGACCGGGTCGACGAGACGGCGGCCTTCCTGCTCGACGGTGATGCCGGTCACGGGACCGTCCGGCAGCGGCACGGCCAGCGGCGCCGGCAGCTGCGCATAGGCGAGCGGCGCCGCGAGCAGGCCGGTGCCAGCCAGGCACGCGAGGCGCAGCAGCGCCGCAACAGGGGCGGAGAATCGACGGGTCATCAGAAGGCGTGCCGGACGCGCACGTCGAGCGCGTAGGTGCGGTCCTCGTTCCGCGAGAGGATCCATGAGAACCGATCGGTCTGGTCGTACTCGAGCAGGACGATCTGGTCGCGCGTCGACGACGACAGACTGCGTGAGTAGGTGAGGTACACCCGGTCGGACAGGCGCTTCCCGATCGTCACCCGCGCGGCCGGGTCGAGCCGCGACGACTGCGCGTTGGGGTCGATGAGCGACGGTGTCAGCTGGAAGGTGTCCACGCCGAAGGTCTGCTCGACCACCCGCCCGACCCCCGACGAGATCACGCCCGTCAGCGCGCGGGTCGCACGGTCGCGCAGGAGCTGCTCCTGCGGGGTGATCGTGCTGTACTGGCGGAACTCCACGTCCCGCCCCGGGGCGACGTCGCTGAACAGCAGGCTCAGGATCTCGACCTCTGGCAGCGGCGGGTCGGCCGTGAACTCGGGGGTGAAGCGCTCGAGCGTGCCGACGGCCCGCACCGTGACCCGGTAGGTCTGCGCCGGGACGCGCACGCGCGTCTCGGTTTCGATGTCGAAGAACGGCTGGATTCTGGTCGGGTTGTTGAAGTCGACGGTGCCGCGCGTGACGAGATAGCGGCGTCCCTCGAAGCTGAAGTCGCCCCGCTCGATGTCGGCGCGCCCGAAGACCAGCGGCTTGTCGAAGGTGCCGCGCAGCTGCAGGTCGGCGCTCGCCTCGAGCCGCAGCTGCCGGCTCTCGACACGCAGGTTGGACGGCACGCTGAGACGCACGTCGTAGCGCAGCGGAATCGTCGTCTGCACCGTGGCGGGCGCGGCGCCGGCCACACCGACGCCGGCACCGGGCGCGCCGGGCGCCGTGCTGCCGCCGATGTCGAACAGACTTCCGCCCCCTTCGAGGGCGCGTCGGTACACGGCGTTCCGCACGACCACGGTGCCGCCGAGCGTCGCGGCGGCGGAGGTGCCCTGCAGGGTGAGGTTCGCGTCCACCAGCGAGCTCATCCCCTCGGGGAAGCGCAGGCGCATGCCGTCGCCCCGCATCGTCACGTCGACGCGCCCTGGACGATACCCCTCCAGCTCGATACGTCCGCCGAACTGCACCGGCCCGCCGCCGAGGCGTGCCGAGAGTTCGTCGAGCGTGATCCCGCGCGAGTCGAACCGCACCACCCCGGTCACCGCCTCGAGGGCGTGCGGCAGGTCGAACTCGCGGATGCGGCCGTCCTGGATGCGCATCGTGCCGCTGACCAGCGGGTCGCGCATCGGCCCATCGATGGCTGCCTCGATCGACGCCTGGCCCGAGCTGCGGACGTTCGTCACGAAGCCCTGCAGGATGCCCAGGTTCGCCGCCCCGCTCGCGCGCGCGGTGATCCGCTCATTGTGGAGGTCGAGCGCGCCGCTGACCATCAGCTCGGTACCCTCGCCGACCAGCCGCAGGTCGGCGATGCGCACGGCGTGCCCCTCGAGTTCGGCGTGCACCGGCACCTGATTCCTGAGCCGATAGTCGAAGAGCCGCAGGTCCAGCCGGTCCACCGTGGTGTCGACCCGCAGCTTGTCGATGTCGGTCAGGCTGCCGACGGCGTGGATGGTGCCGCTCGCGATCGCGGTAGTGAACGGTGACAGGTCCGGCTGGAACACCCGGACGTACGGATCGAGCGAGGTGTCGGCGACGTTGAACGTCAGCTCCGCCTGCATGTCGTCGAGCAGCGACACACGGCCGGACCCGGAGACGGCCAGCCGGGGCGAGGCCGCTTCCATCCGCACCGTCATCATGTCGCCGACGATGCTCAGCGTCCCGGCCACCTGGCCGATGCCCTCGTCCGCGACGAAGAGATCACGCACGGTGCCGCGGACGTCATAGCGCGGCTCCTCGAAGGTGCCGCTGCCCCCCGCCGTGAAGTCGATGAAGCCGGTGAGCGGCGGCAGCGACTCGAAGTGCACGAGCGCGACGCTCTCGACGGGGATGCGGGTGCCGTTGAACTGGAAGGAGTAGGTGCCGCCTTCCCAGTTGACGTACGCGGCGCCGACGCCACGTCCGCTGCCCTTGTTGAGCACGATGTTGTCGAGCCGGACGCCCGATCCCTCGAGACGTACCGCACCGGTCGCGCTCTCGAACGGCTCGTCGTAGGCGACGCCGTCCGCGATCGCCATGTTCCCGAACCCCATCGGCTCGAGGTACTTGCCGTAGACGCGGAACTCACCGGACACCTTGCCGTCGACGTCGTAGTCGTCGAGCGTGAAGGCGTGACGGAGGTCGGTCATCGGGCGGTCGGTGATGCGGATGA
>CANIAI010000178.1 GCA_947465275.1 Acidobacteriota bacterium
ATCATCGCGCGCTACCCGTTCGGCGGCGTCACCTGGTGCTCGCTCATGTACCTGCTGGGCCTGAGGGCCCTGGGGCACGAGGTCTTCTACATCGAGGACACGGGCGAATGCATCTACGATCCGGTGCAGAACACCCGGTCGGAAGATCCGTCGTACGGCACCCGGTACATCCACGACGCGCTGGCGCCGTTCGACCTCGGTGACCGCTGGGCCTTCGTGAACTTCGACGGGAGCTACCACGGGGCGTCGCGCGAGACGGTGCAGGCCTTCTGCGCCGACGCCGACCTGTTCATCAACCTGTCGGGCGGCTCCTGGTTCTGGCGCGACGAGTACGCGCGCATCCCGACGCGCGTCTTCATCGATTCCGACCCGGTCTTCACCCAGCTGGCCATCTCGAAGGGCGAGGGGTGGTACGTCGACTTCTTCAGGCAGTTCGACCACCTGTTCACCTTCGGCGCCAACATCGGGACGCCGGCGTGCGACGTGCCGACGGGCGGCTTCACCTGGCTGAAGACGTGGCAGCCGGTCGTGACGGCGCTCTGGCGCGACGGGCAGCCGGCGGGTGACCGCTTCACGACGGTGATGACCTGGAGGATCGAGAGCTTCACCGAGGTGGTCGATGGCAACAAGGACCAGGAGTTCGTGAAGGTCATCGACCTGCCGTCGCGCGTGCCGCAGCGCTTCCAGCTCGCCGTGAACGGCCCGCAGCGCCTGCTGCGCGAGCATGGCTGGGACACGGTCGAGGCGATGGGCGTGTCGCGGTCGCTCTGGGACTACCGTACGTTCATCCAGCAGTCGAAGGCGGAATTCGGCGTCGCCAAGCATGCCTACGTGGCGAACCGGTCGGGGTGGTTCAGCGATCGCACCGAGTGCTACCTCGCCGCCGGACGCCCGGCGCTGGTGCAGGACACCGGCTGGAGCGCCCACCTGCCGTGCGGCACCGGGCTGCTGGCGTTCTCGACGGTGGACGAAGCGGTGGACGGCCTGCGGCGCATCGCGGACGACTACGCCACGCACGCCAGGCGCGCCGACGCGATCGCGCGCGAGTGCTTCGAGGCGACGACCGTGCTCGGCCGGCTGCTGGAGGCGGCGGGGCTGTGAGTGCACCGCCCCCCGGTCAGGCTGACGCCCGGCCGCTGCGCATTGCCCACGTCGCCCCGGTGGCGACGAGCGTGCCGCCGCCCCGCTCCGGCTCTATCGAGACGCTGACGTCGATCCTGACGGAAGGACTCGTGCGCGAGGGCCACGACGTCACGTTGTTCGCCAACGCGTCGTCGCACACGGGCGCCCGGCTCCATTCACTCTTCGAGCGGGGCTATCGCGACGACGGCACGCTGTGGCCCTGGGAGCTCTGCGAGCTGTTCAACCTCGCGGCGGCGATCGAGCGTGCGGACCAGTTCGACATCATCCACTGCCAGGTCGAGTACTACCCGCAGTCGCTGGCGTTCAGCCGGCTGTCGTCCACGCCCATCGTGCAGACGCTGCACCTCGCGCCGTCGCCGGCGGAGGTCCGGCTCTGGTCGCAGTATCCCGAGGCGCCGTTCATCGCCATCTCGCACGAGCAGGCGACACGGCTCGCGGGGCTGAACGTGGTCGACACCATCCACCATGCGATCGACACCGACCGGTTCGGGTGGCGCGCCACGCCCGACGACTACCTGGTCTTCCTTGGCCGGTTCACCGAGGGCAAGGGGGTGCTGCAGGCTATCGAGGTGGCGCGCCGGGCGGGCCTGAGGCTGATGCTCGCGGCGGCCGAGAACGAGTACTACCGCGACACCATCGCGCCGCACGTCGACGGCAAGCGCATCGTCTATGTCGGCGAGGTGGAACACGACGCCAAGGTGGCGCTGCTCGGCGGCGCCCGCGCACTGATCTATCCGGTCCAGCAGGCCGAGCCGTTCGGGCTGGTGCTCGCCGAGGCCATGGCCTGCGGTACGCCCGTGGCGGCGCTCGACAAGGGCGCCGTGCGCGAGGTCGTCGAGGACGGGGTGACCGGGCGTGTCTTCCAGGCGCTCGACGAGCTGGTCGCGGGGCTGCCGTCGGTGTTCACCCTCGACCGCGCGCGTGTGCGCCAGCGCGCCGTCGACCGCTTCGGCGTCGACCGCTGGGTCAAGGCCCACGTCGAGGTGTACCGGCAGCTCGTCGCGGCAGGGTCGCCGCTGGCCGGACGGTCGGCCTGACGTGCGCAGCGGCGCCCCCGACCTGACCGGGCGAACCCTGCTCGCGGTGTTCGCCCACCCGGACGATGAGTCGATCGCCTGCGGAGGGCTGCTGACGCTCTGTGCCGAGCAGGGCGCCCGGGTCATCCTGCTCTGCGCGACGCGCGGCGATCACGGGGGCGGCACGCTCGACCCCGACATCACGTCGGCGCTGCGGGCGCTGCGCACCACGGAGCTGGCGGCGGCGGCGGCGGTGCTCGGTATCGCGGACGTGCAGTTTCTCGATTACCGCGACGCGTACCTGCAGGCCACGAACTGGGACCTCATCAGCGCGGACATCGAGGCGGTGATCGTGCGCGAGCGTCCCGACGTCGTGGTGACGTTCGGCGAGGACGGCCTCTACTGGCATCCCGACCACATCGTGGTCCACCATGCGACGACAGACGCCGTGGAGCGGATCGGCCCCTCGGGGCCGGCGCTCTACTACGTGACGATGCCGAAGGGCGCCATCCGCACACTCGTCGACACGCTGCGGCCGCGGCTGGCGGACGGCGACGTGCCGCAGGTGCTCGGCGTCACCGATGCCGACGCCTTCGGCGTGCTGGCCAAGCCGCCGACGCTCGTCGTCGATGTCGGGCGGGTCGCCGCGCGCAAGCTGGCGGCGCTCCGCTGCCACCGCAGCCAGGCGGACGGACCGCTGCTCGTCATGCGCGACGACGAGGCGGCCGCCCTGCTCGGTATCGAACACTTCCGCCGCGCGCCCGTCGGCGCGGAGGGTGACTCGTTCCTCGACCGGCTCGCCGCGATCGGCTGAGCCCCCGGAGCCTCCATGCACGTGTCGCTGCTCGAAGTGCTGCGCTGCCCGTTCTGCGGCACGCGCCCGAACCTGATCGACAACCCGGCGCTGGTCCGCACGGGAGATCGGATTGACTGGGGCGTGCTCGGCTGCGAGTGCTGTGCCTATCCCGTGATCGACGGCGTCCCGGTGCTGATCGCGGACGACGCGACGCGCGACGCGATGCACGCGATGGAGGCAGGCCGCCGGGAGGAGGCGCTGCACGCACTGCTCGGCCTCGACAGCGCGAGGGCCGAGGCGTTCGAGGCGCTGCGGTCCGGCCCGGGTGGAGGCACCTTCGGTGAGGCGATGCAGGTGCTGAGCCCCGATCCCGAGGGCACCTACTTCCTCTATCGCTTCTCCGACCCCACCTTCGTGCTCGCCGAGTCGCTCCTGCGCGCGGTCGCGCAGCACTCGCCCGTGATGGCCGGCCGGGCGCTCGACCTCTGCGGCGGCTCCGGGCACCTCACGCGCGTGATCGGGCAGCTCGGTCCGGCTGGCGGCACCGTGCTCGCCGACGTCTTCTTCTGGAAGCTGTGGCTCGCGAAGACGTTCACCGCGCCTGACTGCACGCCCGTCTGTTGCGACGCGAACAATCCGCTCCCGTTCGCCCGCGCCAGCTTCTCGCTGGTGGTGCTGTCGGACGCGTTCCCGTACATCTGGCACAAGCGGATGCTCGCGGATGAGATGCTGCGCGCCGCCGGCCCCAACGGGACGGTCGTGATGCCCCACCTGCACAGCAGCCGCGGCTGGAACTATTCGCAGGGGATGACGCTGAATCCCGAGTCGTACGCCGCGCTGTTCGCGCCGCTGGCCCCAAGGCTCTACAGCGACGCCACGCTGCTCGAGGCCGCCATCGCCGGCGCCGCCGTGCCGCTCGATACGCCGATCACGCCCGAGGCGCTCGGCGACCAGCCCTCGTGCTCGCTCGTCGCCGGCCGCGACGCGCGCCTGTTCCAGCCGAGGGTGCCGGTCGCGCCGACCGCCGTGACGGGGGAACTGCGCGTGAACCCGCTCTATCGGGTCACGCACCACGACGGACGGTCGACGCTCACGCTGACCTTCCCGAACGGCGAGTACGAGGACGAGTTCGGCGACTGCAAGCGCTACCTGCCGGCGACGCTCGACCTCCCCGGCGACCTGCGCGGCGCGGTCGCGGGCGACCACGCCGGCATCGACGTGCGGTCACTCAGGCGCGCCCGCGTGCTGATCGACGCGCCGCCGCGCTACTGTTGACGCGGTCCGCGCTCAGAACGGGTAGAAGGGGAGCTGGGTGCTGAGCCGACGGCCCACCCACTCCTGCACGACGACGTCGGGCTGCTCGAGCGCCACGAGCGTCGGGTCGAGGTCGTATTCCCACAGGTAGACGGCGCGACTGAAGTGTTCCGAGAGGAACGGGACGAGCGCCGAGCCGAACGAATCGCGATACACCAGCGCCCGCGGCAGTGACGGGTCGTCGACCTGCGTGATGATGCGGGGCGACTCGTGATACGCGTTCGGGTGCATCGGCCAGAAGGTACGCGCGCGTGCCGGCGCCGTCGGCCGCAGCTGGATGCGTTCCTCCGGGATCATCGACGCGAGGCCGACCATCCCCGCGAGATCCCATCCCGGCGTCTGCTCGGTCCGGACGGTGAACTCATCGAGGTTCCGCGCCCTCCCCGTCGACGGCAGGCGCATCGCCGCGATCATCTGCTGATACGCGACGAACGCACCGAGGTCGTTCCAGTGGGTGTCGGTGCGGTGGTAGAGCCGACCGCGCGACTTCGCCTCATGTAAGGCAGGCCGCAGGTCGAGCACGTTCACGGTCGAGTGCTCGCGCAGGTACGCGGTGAGCTGGTCGGTGCGCGAGACGGGGTGCAGGCGGGCGATCGCCGGCGGCACCGCCTCGCTGTAGATCTCGTGCTTGTCGGGCGCGAGCACGAAGAGATACCGGATGCCGCGCGCGGCGAGCCAGTCCTGCGTGTCCTGGAGCCCCTTCGCCCAGTCCTTCAGCTCGCCCTCCGAGAAGGGGCTCTGGCGCGTGTAGTCCTCGATGGCGCCGTCGTCGGCGTAGAAGAGCCAGCCGTCGCGTCCCGGCCAGACGGCCGCGTTCGGCGACGAGCGGAGGCCGAAGAAGCGAATCGCCGCCTGCCAGCGCACCAGCGTCGAGCGGAAGGCGAAGTGGTCTTCGAGGTACCGCGATGCGGCACCGGGCCACGCCCGGAGCGTGGTCCGATCCAGCGCGAAGACGGGCCGGGGCGCCAGCGCGCGGTTCTCCTGGGCCGCATTCCCCCCGTCGACTCCCGCCAGCAGCGCCGCACCGGGCACGACCAGCACGAGCACGAAGAGTGCGATCAGCAACCGCTCCCAGCCGGCCGCGAGCGCGATCGGCGTCTCCCGGGCAGCCACCGAGGGTGAGCGGGTCTCGGAGGTGTCGCGCATCTCAGAACCGGAAGTAGATGAACGGGTTGTAGGTGCGCGCGGCGATCAGCATCAGCGAGGCGGTGAACAGCACCACCAGGCCGAGTGTCGCGAGCGCCGACACGGCGCCGGGAAACCGCGCGTCCGGGGTCCTCACAGGGGCGGCCAGCGCCGGCAGGACGGGCGTCGACGCGACCACCCCGGCCACGAGCGCGAGCAGCAGCTCCGGCGTGAGGTACCACGAGGGGGCGAATGCGG
>CANIAI010000179.1 GCA_947465275.1 Acidobacteriota bacterium
CGATCGGCCTGACCCTGGCCGCGAACGAGGTGCTGCATGTCGACCCGTTTCTGAAGCTGGTGACGTCGGTCGGCATCGTCTTCATGTGCATCGCGCTCGTCGGGCTTGCCACCGGCCTGGGCGCCTGCTACCCGCGCTTCGGCGCCGACAACCCGACGCAGGTCGCCGGGTCGTACGGCGGCGTCGCGTTCATGATGGCCTCGGTCGGCTTCGTCCTGACGACGATCGCCCTGCTCGGATGGCCGTCGTCGGTCTACCTGCTCTCGCGGGCCAGGCACCGGGTGATTCCCGACCTGCAGCTGGCGCTCATGGGCGCCTGCTTCGTGGGCGCCATCGCGATGAGCCTCGCCACCTGGCTGCTGGCGATGCGTGCCGGGGTGCGCGCGCTCGAGCGGATGGACCGGACGCCGGGCTAGCCGGTTCTGGTCTGCACGGACTCGGCGATCGGCCGATTACCGTGTCACTATGCCGATCGTGGCCAACGTCCCCCAGGCTGTTGCCGTGCCGTCGTCGTCCCCCCGCCGCCTCATATGGTCCGCGGCGGGATGGGTCTGCGTCGTGCTGGCCGGCATCGGCGCCGTGCTGCCGGGCATGCCGACCACGGTGTTCCTCATCGGCGCCTCGTTCTGCTTCTCGAAGAGTTCGCCGCGGTTTCACGCCTGGCTGCTGGCGAACCGGTGGTTCGGCCCGCGCCTGGCCGTCTGGGCCGCGACCGGCGGCATGCCCCGGTCGGCGAAGCGTGCGGCACTCGGCGCCATGTGGACGGCGGTGGCCATCTCATCCGTGATCCTGCTGGCCGTGCACCCGGTCGCCTCGGTGGCGACGGTGGCGCTCGGGGTGGCGGGTACCGCGTGCATCCTGCTCAAGGTGAAAACCGTCCCCGAGCGCTGACCGTTTGTCCGAACGCACGTGCACCCGAGCCCGGCGGCGCGTAACATCGCGCCATGAGTTCAGTCGCCGATTCGCATCCGTCCGCTGCCCTGCCCCCTGAGGCACTCGCCGCCCAGCTCGTCATGCAGCTGGCTACGGGGCACATCATGTCGAGCGCGCTCCGCTGCGTGCTCGTCTACGGCATCCCTGACCGCCTCGCCAACGGACCCAGAGCCGTCGCCGACCTCGCCCGCGAGGCCGAGGTCAACGAGGACGCGCTCTACCGCGTGCTGCGGGCCCTGTCGTCCGTCGGCCTCTTCACCGAGCTGCCCGACCGCGCCTTCGAGCTGACGCTCCCGTCCCGGATGCTGGTCAACGGTCCGGGGTCTCTCTTCGGCATCGCCCGCTGGATCTCCGACCCCGTGGTGATCAACAGCCACGCCGCGCTCGAACACTCGGTGAAGACCGGCAAGCCCGCCTTCCCGCACGTGCACGGGATGGAGGTGTTCGACTTCTTCGCCGCCAATCCCGCCGTCTCGGCGATCTTCAACGAGGGGATGACCTCGTTCAGCGCGGCGGTCGTGCAGGCGGTGCTCGGCGCCTACGACTTCAACGGCATCGACACGCTGGTGGATGTGGCCGGCGGACACGGGATGCTGCTCACGAGCATCCTGCAGAAGTATCCCGGCATGAAGGGCGTGCTTTTCGACCTGCAGCACGTGGTCGATGGCGCGGTGTCGAAGATCGAGGGGCAGGGACTCGCGGGGCGGTGCCGCGCCGAGGGCGGAGACTTCTTCACGGCGGTGCCGGCCGCCGACGCCTACATCATGAAGCACATCATCCACGACTGGGACGACGACCGGGCCGTGGCGATTCTGCAGACGATCGCGCGCAACATGACCGACCGCGTGAACGGCCGCGTGCTGCTGGTGGAGTCGGTGATTCCGGCCGGGCCGACGCCGGACCTCGGGAAGGTCATCGACCTGGAGATGCTCGTCTCACCGGGCGGGCGCGAGCGGACGGCCGACGAGTTCGCCGCGCTCTTCGCGCGCGCGGGCTTCAGGCTCACGCAGATCGTGCCGACCGGCTCGCCGCTGTCGGTGCTCGAAGCACGCCTCGCCTGATCGTCTAGCTCGCTTCGCGGAGGGGGTCGCTGCCGGCTCGTCGGGCGGCGATCGCCTCCCGTCCCCTCTCGACGGCGGCGGCCAGCGTCGCCTTGCTGATCGGCTTCGGGACGAAGTCGTCCATCCCGACCTCTTCACAATTCCGTCGGTCCTCGGCCATCGCGTTGGCGGTCAGCGCGACGATCCAGGGGCGCTGTTCAGGGCCCTGGCTCGCGACCAGTTCCCGCGCGACCTGCAGGCCATCGACCTCGGGCATCTGCAGGTCGAGCAGCAGGATGTCGTACGTCCGCGCGGCCAGCGCGTCGAGCGCCTCGCGGCCGTCGGAGGCGAGATCGGGTTCGAACCCCATCCGCTTCAGCATCAGCATCGCCACCCGCTGGTTCACCGGGTTGTCCTCGGCCAGCAGGATACGGAGCGCTGACGGCGCCGCCTCGTCGGATGTCGCGGTCGCGGGCGGCGGCACGACGGTCGGCGGGGGTGGCACGGGGAGCGCGGCCGGCACCGGCCGCACCTCGGTGAGGGCGGTGAGGAGCGCCGCGCGCAGGCGATCGGGACGCACCGGCTGCCGCAGCGTCATCTGTCCCGAGACGCGGTTCAGCGACATGCGGGCCGTGATCCAGACGACCGGCGTCGGGCCCTGCAGGGCCGACTGCTCGACCTCGCTGCCGCCATCCACCGACGCGGCGGGCGCGCGGACGATGGCCACGTGGAACAGCTCGGCGCTGTTCAGCCGTTCACGGGCCTCGGCGATCGTGTCGACCGTGGCAACCCGCATGCCCCAGGCGCCCAGCATCGCGCTGACGATCTGGCGCTCGGACGGGTGCGCATTCACCACCAGCACGCGCCGGCCGGCGAGCTCCTCGACCTCGGAGAAGGCCGCGGCCGCGCGATCGCCCTCGGTCGTGGCCACGGCGCCGGCGCCGCTGCGCACGGTCGCCCGCACGGTGAAGTGGAACGTCGAGCCGAAGCCAGGCTCGCTCTCGACCCAGATACGTCCGCCCATGCGCTCGACGATGCGCTGGCAGATCGTGAGCCCGAGTCCGGTGCCACCGAAGCGGCGCGAAATCGACGTCTCGGCCTGGATGAACGGCTGGAACAGCCGGTGGAGCCCCTCGGGGGGAATGCCGATCCCGGTGTCACGCACGCTGAAGCGGAGCGTGCAGTCAGGTTCGTCGGCCACCACCGCCACCGTCAACCCGACCTCACCCTTCGGGGTGAACTTGACGGCGTTCCCCATCAGGTTGATGAGCACCTGTCGCAGGCGCGCGGGGTCGCCGACGATCTCGCCCGGCGCCACCGGGTCGACGGCGCAGAGCAGGTCGAGACCCTGGTCTGCGGCGCGCGGCGCGACGACATCGAACGCCTCGTCGACGATCTCGCTCAGGCGGAACGGCACCTCCTCGAGCTGCAGCTGCCCGGCCTCGATGCGTGAGAGATCGAGCACGTCGTTGATGATGACGAGCAGCGCGTCGCCCGACGCACGGATGGTCTCGGCCAGCTCGCGCTGCGCCGGGACGAGCGGCGATTCGAGCAGGAGGGACGTCATCCCGATCACGCCGTTCATCGGCGTGCGGATCTCGTGGCTCATCATCGCCAGGAATTCGCTCTTCGCGCGGTTCGCGCTCGTCGCCTCGTCGGCGAGCTGCCGCGCCTGGACGGCGGCGCGATCGAGCTGCTCGTTGGCGGCCACGAGCTCGGCGGTCATGCTCGCCGCCAGGCGTGCGGCCCGGCGACGGGTCGTCACGAACGCGGTGGCCAGGCCGGTGACGAGGAGCGAGACGGTGACGCCGCTGGCCAGCACGACGAGCGGCAGCGTCGTCGCCCCGTACGGTTCCGTCTCGGGGCGCAGCGCGAAGTCGGCCAGCCAGGACCGGCCGTAGAGCGACAGCACCGCCCGGCGCGTGGGGCCGCTGGCGGGGCCGGCGCGTTCAGACCGGAACAGCTCCGGATGGTCGCTGCTGTCTTCGGTCAGGGTGAAGTCGACCTGCCGGTCGACCGAGTCGAGCAGCCCGCGGGTCAGCTCGTCGATGCGGAGCGACGCATAGACCCATCCCCGGAGTGCCGCCATGCGCGCCTCGGGCGTGTCGGTCGGCTCGCCCCGTCGGTAGACGGGGAGGAAGAGGAGGAAGCCGGGAATCTCGCGCGGCCCCTCGATGATGCGAATGCGTCCGGAGAGCACCGCCTCGCCCGACAGCATGGCGGCCTCGGCCGCCTTGCGGCGGGTGTTCCCGGAGCCGACGTCCAGGCCGAGCGCCCCCGCGTTGGTCGCTTCGGGGGCGATGTGGGTGACGACGTAGAGTTCGTCGCGCGTGCCTGCGCGTTCCACCGTGAAGTCGGTCGCCCCCTCGGCACGGATGCGCGCCTCGAGCGCCGGAATGCCGCTCCGGTGGATCCGCTCGACGAAGCCGAGGCCGACCAGGCCGTCGCTGACCGACGGCGCCGTCATGTCGCTGTACTCGGCCCAGAGCGTGCGGCTCATGCCGCCGCCGGTCACGAGGTGTCCGCGGGTGGCGAAGATCGCCTGGCGCGCCGAATCGAACCGCGACCGGAGCGTGGTGACCACGCGGTCGCTGAGCCGCTCGAGCCGCGCCTCCTCGCTCTGGCGGGCGCCGGCGCGGGCCACCGTGTAGAGCCCGGCCGTGAGGCCGAGGCAGACGACGAGCGTCAGGGCAGGAAGGGCCCAGGAGCGGAGCGGAATCAGCGTCGACGGAGTAGGGGCCGACATCAGGTCTGACGTTGGCCAGATTATCGACGCCGGCACGCCGTATCTGCACCGCCTTGCGGGAGTTCCGGGCCTGGACCCGGAATATTCCGCGCAAAGAGGCCGGACCGGCCAGGAACCGGGCCCCAATCGCCCATCTCCGGGCATTCCCCGCAGGCACCGGAATTGTCTCTACCTCTGCTGGCAGCAGTGTCGCCGCCACCCTGGAGACATCCCGATGACCCGACGCTCCGCAGTCCTGGTCGCCATCGCCGCCCTGGCGCTTGGCGCATGCAATTCGAAGCCAGCCGAAGCCCCGGCCGAGACGGCGGCCGCACCTGCCGCCGCTCCCGCCCCCGAGGCGGTCTACACCCCGGTGGTCTCGCTGAACGAGATCATGGTCTACATCGTCGACCCGCACAGCAACGAGCTGTGGGACGCGACGATGGTCGCCCCGAAGAACGACGCGCAGTGGGCGGAACTGCAGCGCGCCGCCGTGTCCCTGGCCGCCGCCGGCAACCTGACGAAGCTGAGCGGTAATGGTGCCAGGGACCAGCAGTGGACGCAGCAGGCCGACTGGGTGAAGTACTCCCAGGCCGTGTCCGACGCCGGCGCCGCCGCGCTCTCCGCGGTCCGCGCGAAGGACGTCAAGGCGCTGTCGGCGGCGGGCGATCAGCTCGTCGTGTCCTGCATCAACTGCCACCGCGAGTACAAGCTCGAGGTGCCCACGATCTGGACCGAGCGGCAGCTGCCGCCCGAGGAGGCGAAGAAGTAGCCATGGCGATGCACGACCACAGGGTCACCTACTGGCATCGTGATCTCCCGCCGCTGGACGGGGATCCTGTGGAGGAGCATGTGGTGGAGGCCGACAGCCTCCAGGTGGAAGGGACGCTCGCACACCGGGACGAGCTCTGGAGCCGCTGTTACGAAGACCTGATGGCGGTGGTGACCGA
>CANIAI010000180.1 GCA_947465275.1 Acidobacteriota bacterium
ACGAGGCGCGCACGGTGGGCAACAACGCCCGCAACCTGGCCGACTTCGACTACGACTACGGCTACAACAACTTCGACGTGCGTCACACCTTCAACCTGAGCGCGGTCTACACGCTCGAGTCGAAGCACGTGCTCGTGAACGGCTGGACCCTCGCCGGCATCGTGAATGCCCGCAGCGGCCTTCCGGTGAACGTGCTCATCACCCGACCGGACATCGCCTACGTCGATGGCGCCGGCGCGGTGTGGAACGCCCCGGCGGCGGATCGCACCGCGGTCGTCAATACCCCGGGTGGCGGCGCCTCACGCTCGACCCGCCGGCCCGACGTCGTGGCCGGGGTGAGTCCCTTCATCACGGACGGAGGGCTGCTGTATCTGAACCCGGCGGCCTTCGCGATGCCGAAGCCGGGCACGTTCGGCAACATGGAGCGCAACTCCATCAAGGGGCCGAACTTCAAGCAGGTCGACATGGTCATCTCGCGGCGCCTCGGCTTTGGCGGCGGGCGGAACGTCGAACTCCGCGCCGAGATCTTCAACCTGTTCAACACGGTGAACTTCGACTTCGGCGCCATCGCGGCGACGCTGCCCAACGCCCTGCCGGGCGCGGGGGAGACGGCGACGCAGACGAACCGCATCCAGCCGGGGCAGCCGTTCTCGGCGGCCAACGCCGGCACCTTCGGCCGCATTACCGGCACGGTGGGCCGGACGGTCGGCCTGGGCACGGCGCGCCAGGCGCAGTTCGCGGTTCGCGTCTCGTTCTAAAGGGGCCGGCGCACGGTCCTGGCCGGGTCGGGCCGGTATACGGCCGACCCGACGGCGGACCGGCACAGACGACAACGGCGTCCCCACGGGACGCCGTTGTGCTGTACGTGGGGGCTACGTCACCGTCAGGACGACCGATCGCGCGGCAGCGAGACCGTGAAGGTGGCGCCCCCTTCAGGTCGGTTGCCCGCGACGACCTCGCCGCCGTGCAGTTCGACGAGGTGCCGGACGATCGCCAGCCCGAGGCCGGTGCCCCCGGGGCGCGCCCGCGATTTGTCGACCCGGTAGAAGCGCTCGAAGACCCGGGCGAGATCCTCGGGGGGAATGCCGGGCCCCGAGTCGCTCACGATGATGGCGACCCGATCGCCGCGCGCCTCGGTCGAGATACGTACCTGCGCGCCGCCGGGGGAGTAGTTGACGGCGTTCTCGACCAGGTTCCTGACGATGTCATGCAGCTTCGCCGGGTCGGCCATCACGCGGTCCGCTTCGTCCGCGACGGCTGTCGTGATCGCCTGCTGCTTGGCCTCGACGGTCGGAGCGAGGTCGGCGATGACCGCCTGGGCGACCGAGCGCAGGTGGCACTCGACGATCTCGAGCGGTTCCTGCTTCGCGTCGAGCCGGGCGAGGCGGAGCAGGTCTTTCACCAGTCGCTCCATGCGCGCGCTCTGGCGCCCAATGATCTCGAGGAAGCGGCGCGTGTCGCCGACCGGGTCCGTCAGGTCGCCAGGGTCATCGAGCAAGGCCTCGACATAGCCGCGGATCGCGGTGAGCGGCGTCCGCAGTTCGTGCGAGACATTGGCGACGAAGTCACGCCGAATCTGGTCGGCCCGGCGCAGGTCCGTGATGTCGTGCAGCACGAGCACGGCGCCGCCGCCGCCGGCCCCGGCGACGGAGGCGGCGCGCGCCACGAACGTGCGGCCCGGGTCACGCACGAGCGCCAGCTCCCGCGCCTCCACCGGCTGTTCGTGCAGGGCGGCCGCGAGCTGCGCGGTGATGTCCGGATGACGGATCACCTCCACGTACGGACGGCCGGCGGCGGCCGGCTCGACGTGCAGCATCTGCTGTGCGGCGCGATTGACGAGCTGCAGCCGCCCCGCGCGGTCGACCACCAGCACCCCCTCGACCATGCCGGTGAGGATGGCTTCCATCCGCGCGCGATCGCGCGACAACTCCTGCAGCCGGGTGCCGAGCTCCTGCACCGAGGTGTCGAGCGCGCGGGCCACGGCGCCCAGTTCGTCAGTGCCGTAGTCGTAGGTGGCGCGGGTCAGGTCTCCCGTGGTGTAGCGCCGCGCGACGGCGGCGATGTCGCGCACCCGTCGGCTCAGGAGGAACGACGACAGCCAGGCGAGCCCCACCGCCACTGGGGCCACCAGGGCGAAGGCGAGGAGGGCGCGCAGCCCGACGCGCCGCACCTGCTCGGTGACCGCCGTCAGCGGCTCCGAGACCCGAACAAACGCCACCTGCGGGTGCCGCGCCGGCACGGCGGCGTACAGCATGGCTTCGTTGGTGGTCGTGCTGAAGCGCTCGACTATGCCGACGCCATCGCCCGCGGCGCCCCGCACCTCGGGTCGTTGCAGGTGGTTCTCCAGGTCGGCGAGCGGCTGGCCGTCGAGCGTTGAATCACCGACGACGCGGCCGTCGGCCTGAATGAGTGTGAGGCGCCCGTTCACCAGCTCCGCGAGCCGGTCGGCCTCGTCGTCGAGCTGCTGGGGCGTGAGCGGGGAGGTATCGTGCGAGAGCAGTTCGGCGATCAGGCGCGCCTGTTCCGTGAGGCGACGCTCGATGGCGGTGTGTTCCTCGCGGCGGCGCTCGATCGCGAGGATCAGGGTGGCGATGGCGAGTCCCGTCGCGGCAACCGCCAGCGCGGACAGGAAGACCTTGCCGCGGAAGCCCAGGGTCACGCCCGGGCGTCCTCCAGCAGCTTGTAGCCGAACTGCTTCACCGTTTCGAGCCCGTCGACCAGCACCGGCAGCTTCTCGCGCAGCCGGCGCACGTGCACGTCGACGGTGCGGGTGCCGCCGGTGTAGCGGTACCCCCAGACATCGCCGAGCAGCAGGTCGCGCGAGAGCACGCGTCCGCGATGCTCGATCAGGTAGCGGAGCAGCAGGAATTCCTTGGCGGTCAGCTTCACCTCGCGATCCTCGCAGGTGACCGTGTGGCGGGTGAGGTCGACGAGGATCGGGCCGAAGCGCAGGGTCCCGGTATCGGCCGGCGCCTGGCGCGTGAGGCGGCGTGTGAGCGCGCGAACCCGTGCCACCAGTTCGTTCGGGCTGAACGGCTTGGCGATGTAATCGTCGGCCCCGAGGTCGAGGCCGGTGATGCGGTCGGCCTCCTCGGCCCGCGCGGTCACCATGATGATGGGGAGAGCCGCGGTCGTCGGTTCGCCGCGCAGCGCGCGACAGACCTCGAGCCCGCTCATGCCGGGCATCATCACGTCGAGGACGACGACGTCTGGCTGGTGCTGGCGCGCCCAGGCGAGCGCCTCGGTGCCGCTGTGCACGACGTGCGCCGTCCAGCCGGCCCGCTTCAGGTAGAGCGCGATCAGGTCGGCGATGTCGCGATCGTCTTCCGCAACGAGAATCGTCATGCGGGGGGCGCCATGGATCGGTGCATTATCCCACGCGGGGGCACGACCCCCGGGCCGCCAGCGACCTAGTGGGCGCCGAAGGCGGCCAGGAGGCGGTAGGTGATGGCGGCGATGATCGCCGAGGCCGGAATCGTCAGCACCCACGCCCACAGAATCTGGCGGGCGATGCCCCAGCGGACGGCCGACAGCCGCTTGATCGCGCCGACGCCGACGATCGCGCCGGTGATGGTGTGGGTGGTGCTGACCGGCACGCCGAGGGCGCTCGCGGTGAAGAGCGTGATGGCGCCGGCGGTCTCGGCGGCGAAGCCGCCGAACGGCTGCAGCTTGGTGATCTTCGAGCCCATCGTATGCACGATGCGCCAGCCGCCGCTCAGCGTCCCGAGGGCGATGGCCGCGTGGGCCGCCATGATGACCCAGAACGGAATCGAGAAGGTCTTGAGGTAGCCGGCGGTGAAGAGGACGCCGGCGATGATGCCCATCGTCTTCTGGGCGTCATTGGTGCCGTGGCCAAGGCTGTAGGCGGCGGCCGAGAGTAACTGCAGGCGGCGGAACCAGTGGTCGACCCGCCACGGCGTGAAGTCGCGGAACATCCAGAGCGTGATCACCGACAGGAGGAGGGCCAGGGTCATCCCGATCAGCGGGGCGAGGACGATGAAGATCAGCGTCTTGGTCCAGCCCGATGCGATGAGGGCGCCGAAGCCTGCCTTGGCGATCGCCGCGCCGGCGTAGCCGCCGACGAGCGCGTGCGATGAACTGGTGGGGAGCCCGATGTACCAGGTGATCAGGTCCCAGATGATCGCGCCGGCGAGCCCGCCGAAGATCACGGCATTCGAGACAATCGTGATGTCGATCATCCCCTTGCCGATGGTGCTCGCCACCGCGGTGCCGAAGGTGAAGGCCGCGAGGAAGTTGAACGTGGCCGCCCAGATGACCGCCTGACCCGGCGTCAGGACGCGGGTCGAGACCACCGTGGCGATCGAGTTGGCGGCGTCGTGGAAGCCGTTGATGTAGTCGAAGACGAGGGCGACGAGGATGAGTGCCGCGACCGCCAGGAACGTCGTGTCCATCCGTTACCCGTGCTTGACGATCACGCCTTCGAGGAGGTTCGCGACGTCCTCGCAGCGATCGGTGGCTGCCTCGAGGATGTCGAAGATTTCCTTCCACTTGATGACGTTGATCGGGTCGCGCTCGTGGTCGAACAGGTCGACGATCGAGTCCTGGTGCACGCGGTCGGCTTCGTTCTCGAGTTGCGAGACGCGCGCCGCCAGTTCGATGACCCCCTGCCGGGTGTCGAGCAGCGCGACCGCTTCGGCGAGTCGGTCGACCGAGTCGCAGATGATTTCGGCGAGCCGGCGGGCGCCCGCGCGCACCTTGGTGATCTTGTAGAGCCGCATGACGGAGGCGGCGCCGTCGATGGCGTCCATCACGTCATCGAGCCGGCTGGCGAGCGCGTGGATGTCTTCGCGATCGAGCGGGGTGACGAACGTGCGGTTCAGGCGGTCGATGATGCCGCGGGTGCTCCGGTCGCAGGCATGCTCGACGTCCTTGATCGCCTGCACCTGCGTCATGTCGGCCGTGGGCCCGGCGAGCATCTGCTTCAGCAGGCGGGCGCCCGATCGGATCTGCTCGGTGAGGGCGGTGAACTCGGCGAAGAACTTCTCGTCGCGGGGAACCAGACTGAATCGCGCCATGTGACCTCAGCTAACCGGAGCACGTTACCACATCCGTTTACACGAACGTTACATCGCCGTTACGCCGTGGCCGGCGCCTTCGTCCCGTGTGCAAAGCTTCTGCTCGCCTATCCGGCGGCCCGCACGGACGAGCCTGAATTCAGGCACCTTTTACACTCGAGCTGCCACCCTCTCAGGACACCTCCACGTGGACGTCTCCAGCAAGTCACGTCCTCGCAACGAGTTGGCGTGATTGGCCGGAATGGCATGTCCATTGGAGCTCTTGCTGGCAGCTTCGCTCATGGAGGATGACATGAAATCGATTGCCGCTGTCGCTGCCGCCGTGCTGATCTCGGGCTCCACGATGTACACCCTCGGGTCGCGCACCACGCCGGTGGAGGCGTTCTCCACTCCCGCGTCGCTGCAGGCCCAGGCCCTGACGACGCCGGCGTCCGGTTCGGTGTTCACGCCGCAGCGGCCGGAGGACACGTTCACCGCGGGGCAGGATCGCGGCGGCATCGTCGCGTCGCCGGATCGCCCGGTGCCGCATTCGAGGGCGCGTCGGTCGTCGCCATCGTCCTCGGCCTCGGCCCAGCGCGCG
>CANIAI010000181.1 GCA_947465275.1 Acidobacteriota bacterium
GCCGCGATCTCCGGCGCGCCGCCCGCGCCGGGCAGTCGCGTGGACGGCTTGTGGTAGTCGCCGATGACCGTGGTGTTGATGTTCGCGAACCGGTCGATCTGCGCCGCGCCCAGGAAGCCGAGGTCGATGCGCCCGCCCTGCAGCCAGTAGGCGAACATCTCGGGCACCGAGACCACCGCGTCGGCCGTCTCGGCGAGTTCGCCGTCGCCGATCGACAGCGGCAGCACGTTCGGCTTCGTGCCGATGGTGCCCGATTCGTAGATCAGCACGGTGTCCGGCGCGTGCGTGAGCCGCGCCAGGTTGGCCGCCGCGCTCGGCAGCCCGATGCCGACGAAGAGCGCCGCGCCGTTCCGCACCATGCGGGCGGCGGCGATCGTCATCATCTCGTCGGCTGTATATGCCTGCTCAGCCATGCCGTTACGCCCCCTTCTCCTCGAGACTCCGCTTGAACTCCGCGAAGTCGGCCGTCCCCTTCACGTGCGTGTCGATCCACGCGGTGAAGCTGGCCTGGTCACGGGAGACGGTGTCCCACTTCTTGTAGAACGCGTTGTTGCGGGCGTAATAGCCGAGGGCATACGACGGGAACGCCCCGCCCGGCACCTCGCAGACAGCCTTGATCGTCCAGTTCGGCAGCACGACGCCGTTCATCGGCGCGTCGAGCCGGTCGACGATCTCCTCGACGGTCACGATCGCGCGCTTCGCCGCGAGCACCGCTTCCTTCTGGACGCCGGTCACGCCCCACAGCAGGACGTTGCCCTGCCGGTCGGCCTTCTGGGCGTGAATGACCGTCACATCCGGCCGGATGGCCGGGATGGCGGCGAGCCGCTCCCCGGTGAAGGGGCACTCGATGAACTTGATGTTGGAGTTGTACTTCGGGAGGTCACTCCCGAGGTACCCACGCAGCAGGCCGAACGGGAGTCCCGAGGCGCCCGCCGCATACGCGGTGGCCATGCCCGCGTGGGCATGCTCCTCGATCTCCAGCGGCACGGGCCACTGCTTTTCCACGGCATCGCGAAGCCGGTGAAGCGAACCCACGCCGGGGTTGCCGCCCCACGAGAACATCAGCTTCTTCGCGCAGCCGGCGCCAATGAGCTGATCGTAGATGACGTCCGGCGTCATCCGGATCAGCGTCAGATCGCGGCGGCCCTGTCGAATGATCTCGTGCCCCGCCGCGAACGGAATGAGGTGCGTGAAGCCTTCGAGCGCGACGACATCGCCGTCGTGCACGTGCTCCTGAATAGCCTGTCTGAGTTGGACGATTGAAGCCAAAGCGTCGGGTATCGTACACCGATGAGGGAACCCGGCTCAACGCGTCATCCACTCCGGGGGCCTGAAGAATTTGTCAGGAAGTCTTCAGGAGCCGACAGACCCGTCTCCCCGTAGCATGAAAAGCCGCGCCCCCGTCAGGGGCGGGAAGGTGGACATGACCCGACTGCAGACGGCCCTCCTCCTCGCGTGCCTGGCCCCCGGCGTGGTTGTTCCGGGGCTCGCCGCCGCCCAGACCGCCCCCCAGCCCACGGCCTCCCAGACCGGCGGGGTCACCGGCACCGGGACTGCCACGGGCAGGGTCACCGACGAAACGGGCGGCACCCTGCCAGGCGTGACGGTCGAACTCCGGACCGCCGCCGGCATGCTGGTCGCGACGACGGTGACCGACGAGACGGGCGCCTACACGTTCACCGGCCTCGCCCCGGGCCGGTACCAGGTCACGTACTCGCTCATCAACTTTGGCGTGAACATGCACCCCGACCTGGTCGTGACCGCCGGCGCCACGGCGCGGAACGACGAGGTGATGCACCTGGCGCTGAACGCCGAGGTGGTGGTGGTGGGGCGCCGGACGTTCACCAACCTCGCCGACGTCGAGAACCCGGCCGAAAACCTGGTCGGCATCGCGCAGTCGGCCAGCCAGGGGGCGATCACCGCGAAACAGCTCGACGTGCGGCCGTTCATGCGCCAGGGCGAGGTGCTCGAGACCGTGCCGGGGGTGATCATCACGCAGCACTCGGGCGAGGGAAAGGCGAACCAGTACTTCCTGCGCGGCTTCAACCTGGATCACGGCAGCGACTTCGCCATGACGGTGGCCGGCACGCCGGTCAACATGCCGACCCACGCGCACAGCCAGGGCTACTCCGACCTCAACTTCCTGATCCCCGAGCTGGTCGCAGGCGTGCAGTTCTCGAAGGGGCCCTACTACGCCGACCAGGGTGACTTCGCCACCGCCGGCGCCTCGAACATCACCTACGCGACGGTCCTCGACCGCCACATCGTCCACGTCTCGAAGGGGAATTACGGGTTCGCGCGAGGCCTCTTCGCGGCGTCCCCGAAGGTGGGATCGGGCACCCTGCTCACGGCGTTCGAGACGTCGGCCAACGCGGGTCCCTGGACGATCCCCGACTCGTACCGGAAGTACAACGGCGTGGTCCGGTACAGCAGGGGCGACAACATCAGCGGGTTTTCGCTGACCGGCATGGGCTATCACGGCCGCTGGAATGCCACCGAGTCCACGCCGCAGCGGGCCATCGACGCCGGGTTCGATCGGTTCGGCTCCATCGACCCGACCGACGGTGGCGAGACGGGGCGGTATGCCGTCGCGGCCGACTGGCAGCGGGGACGGGGCCAGACGCTGACCAAGGTCACGGCCTACGGCATCCGCTACACGCTCGACCTGATCTCGAACTTCACCTTCTTCCTCGACGACCCGGTGCACGGCGACCAGCAGAAGCAGGTCGACCGGCGGTTCACCTCGGGCGTGAAGGCGTTCCAGCGGCGGATGAGCCGCTGGGGCACGCGCACCGTGCAGAACACCTATGGCGTGCAGTTCCGCAACGACGCCATCGGCAAGGTCGGGCTCTACCACACCGAGGCGCGGCAGCAGCTCGACACGCGCAGCGAGGCATCGGCGCACGTCAGCGCGCTGGGCGGCTACGTTCAGAACGAGGTGGAGTGGACGCCGTGGCTCAGGACGATGGTCGGCATCCGCGCCGACGGCTCGCGCTTCGCCGTCGACTCGTTCATCGCGGCCAACTCGGGCACCCGGTCGGCGGGCATCGTGAGCCCCAAGGCGGCGGTGACCCTCGGCCCGTGGAAGGCGACCGAGTTCTACGTCAACGCGGGCACCGGCTTCCACAGCAACAACGCACTCGGCACGACGATCCGCCAGGACGTCAGCGGCGCTCCCGTCGCGCCCGTCACGCCGCTCGTGCGGGCGAAGGGGGCTGAACTCGGCGTCCGGACGGTGGCCATCCCGCACCTGCAGAGCACCATCTCGCTCTGGACGCTCCGCCTGGGCTCGGAGCTCGTCTACAACGGTGACATCGGCGCGACCGAGCCGGGTCCCGGGAGCACGCGCTACGGCGTGGAGTGGGCGAACTACTACAGCCCGAACCGGTGGCTGGTGCTCGACGGCGATATCTCCTGGTCCCACGCCCGCTTCACGGAGGTCAACGGCGGCGGCCGGTACGTCCCCGAGGCGGTTGGGGTTGTCGTCTCGGGCGGGCTCGGCGTCGACAACTTCCACCGGACCTTCGGCGGACTCCGGCTCCGCTACTTCGGCCCCCGCACCCTCGTGGAGGACAACTCGGTGCGGTCGAAGCAGACCACCCTCGTCAATTTCGAGGGCGGCTACCAGCTCACGAAGCAGGCACGCGTCAACGTCGACGTCTTCAACCTGCTGAACGCGAAGGTCAGCGATATCGACTACTACTTCTCGTCGCGGCTGCCGGGAGAGCCCGTCGGGGGCGTCGAGGACATCCATACGCACCCGGCCGTGCCGCGCACGGCCCGGGTCAGCCTCGTGGTCGGCTTCTAGGCCGCCGGCCACGCGGCGGGTTGATCTAGAATTCGTCCGTGCAGCCCCCGATTCTCGGCCTCCACCATGTGACGGCGACGGTGACCGACGCGCAGGACGATCTCGACTTCTGTCTCGACGTCCTCGGCATGCGGCTCGTGAAGAAGACCGTCAACTTCGACAACCACAACGTCTACCACTTCTATTACGGCGACGAGCGCGGCACGCCCGGGACGCTCTGGACGACCTTCCCCTACAAGGGATGGGGCGTCCCCGTCGGCGAGAAGGGAGCCGGCCAGGTGGTCGCGACCTCGTTCTCGGTGCCCTCGGCGTCGATCGGCTGGTGGGAGAGCCGGTTCCGGCAGCTCGACGTACCGTACGCCGAAGGACGGAAGCGCTTCGAGGATCAGGTGCTGGTGTTCCGTGACAAGTCGGGCCTCGTCTTCGAACTGGTCGCCGACGACGGGGATGGACGCACCCCGTGGGAGAGCACCGTCGACAGCAGCCGCGCCGTCCGCGGCCTGCACAGCGTGACGATGGCGGTGAAGGACCTCACGCCGACCATCGAGTTCATGACCGGCATCCTCGGCTACCAGATCGTGAACGAGACCGAGGGACGCGTCCGGGTCGCCGTGAACGGCACCGGCGCCGGCCACACCATCGACGTCCTGCACGACGCGGCCGCCACGCCGGCGAAGAATGGCCTCGGCACCGTGCACCATGTGGCGATGTCGATCGCCGACGAACAGCAGCAGCTCGAACTCCGCGCCGCCCTGGTCACCCTCGGCCTGAAGGTGACCGAGGTGCGAGACCGGTGCTACTTCAAGTCGATCTACTTCCGCGAGCCGGGGGGCGTGCTCTTCGAGGTCGCCACCCTGAAGCCGGGCTTCACCGTCGACGAAGACCTGCGCACGCTCGGCCTCGACCTGAAGCTCCCGCCGTGGGAAGAACAGCACCGCGCCGAGATCGAGACGAAGCTCCCGCAGATCACCTACGCGTAGCGTTCAGCACAGGCCTTTCCCGCATGCAGCCACACGGCGATCAGCGGCTCGTCCAGTCGGGCGCGCCGCTCGGTGACGCGCCGGTCCTGCTCCTCGTCCACGGACGGGGGGCGGCGCCGGCCAACATCATGGACCTCATCCCGAGGCTCGACCGGTCGAACTGGACGTACCTCGCGCCGGCCGCCGCGGGCCGCACCTGGTATCCGCTCAGCTTCATGGCCGAGCGGGAGCAGAACGAGCCCGGGCTCTCGTCGGCGCTCTGGGTCCTGCGGAAGGTCGTCGACGACGTGATGGCGAAGGGCGTCCCCTCGTCGCGCATCGTCATCATGGGGTTCTCGCAGGGGGCCTGCCTCGCCTCGGAGTTCGCAGCGCGCAATCCACGGCGCTACGGCGGCGTGGTCGCCTTCACCGGCGGCGTCATCGGCACCGGGAGCGAGCTGCAGGGGTACGCGGGCTCGTTCGACGGGACGCCCGTGTTCCTCGGCTGCAGTGACGTCGACGCCCACGTGCCGCTCACGCGCGTAGACGAGACCGAGGCGATCTTCACGCGGCTCGGGGCCACGGTGACCAAGCGCATCTACCCGGGGATGGGACACCTGATCAACGACGACGAGATCGCCGCCGCCCAGGACATCCTCGACGCCGTCCAGGCAGGCGCGTAAGCCCGCCCGCAGGCGCGGTCCGCCGCGCCGAAGGCGGCGCTCAGGCGCCGACGAACACGCGCAGGCGGCGCGGCCGGATGTAGAGCCGTTCGCCTCGCGCCGGTGCGAGCTGCTCGAA
>CANIAI010000182.1 GCA_947465275.1 Acidobacteriota bacterium
GACACGCCCGAATCAGCGCTCGGGATGGCGATGTCCTGCCTGCTCCTGCCGCTGTCCGACGTCGAAGTGCTCATCTCGTCGGCGACCGACCCGGGCCCACTGCCCGACCGACGCGTCCGGTGGGTGCCCCCGGCCGCGGGCACCCCCGCCGCGGCCGTGCCCCGGCGCCTCAACCAGCTCGCCGAGGCCGCGACACACGAGAACCTGTGCCTGCTGCGTGACGGACTGCTCGTCACCCGTGAGTGGGCGTCGGCATTCGAGGGGTACGGCAGCGCGTACGGCATCGTCACGTTTCCGCAGGTCTATTACGCCGATCGATCGCGTCGCTTTCCGGTCCGCCTGCCCGACTACCAGGCGCTCGTCGGACATCCCGACCTCGCGCTGGCGCTCCGCTCGCGCGTCTTCAACCCCGACTGCGTCGTCCCGCTCGACTACAGCGACGTCGCGGAGACCGGGTTCTGCACCTCGTCGCTCTACCTCGCCCGACGGAGCGTCTGGCGGCAGGTGAAGCTCGATGAGACGCTGCTGGGACACGATCGCGCCGACATCATCTTCGGCATCGAGTGCCATCGACGGGGCATCCCCCATCGCGTCAACCCGATGCTGACGATCGAGTCGACGGAGGCGCCGCTGCGGCACCTGTTGCGCGCCCACACGCAGCCCGCGCCGGGTCGCGCCGAGCAGAACGCGCCGCAGGTGCCATCGACGCAGGCGGTCGCCGCCCGGTCGATGCCCGACCAGTTCAAGCCGCTGCTGCCGATGGGCCTTGAGGCCTACTACGCCGCCGTGACCCGTCGATTCAACGCGCTGCGCGGGGTGGGCGATGCGCATCCGCTGCCGCCTGACTGCGGCGCCGACTGCCGCGGCCTCGCTGACTTCTGGAGCGCCGTGGAAGCCCATATCGCCCGGCTGCCGCTCACGACGCGCGACGACCTCGCCCAGGTTGCGGGGTTCGTCAGTGACACGATCGGCTCGCGTCCGTTCGCGGAAGTGCTCGTCGACGTCCGCGCGTGGGAGCAGGGCATCCGGCAGGCATCCGCCGAAGGCGCCGCCGCAGCGCGGCACGTCCCGCCCATCCGCGATCTCATCACCGGTTTCCACGAGCTCGAGCGCTACTACCCGAAGGTGTTCATCGACTCGGTGGCGGCTGTCGTCGCGGCCTGAGCCACACCGGCAACGCCCGCCGGCCACGCCGGCACACGGCCGACGCGCGAACGCCGTGCGCGGTCCTGGCCGACCAGACGTCAAAAAGGCATGGGTCAGCTACGCCGAGCGGACGTCGGCGAGCGAGGCCGGCATGGGATCCGCCGTACGGCGGCCGGCCGCCGCCACCCTGGCCGTGGCGCTCGGCTCGAAGTCGGTCACGACCGAGCGGAGCGCGTCGAGCACGCGGGTGCCCTCCCCACGCGCGCAGCCGCGGCGAATCTCGGACAGCGCGGTCCGGATCGCCGCGCGTGGAATGTGCCGCTGGCGCGCGCTCCAGATGCGGGCGTGCGACGTCGGCTCCATGGCCAGCGCCTGGGTCGTGAGTTCCTCGCGCACCTTCTCGCCTGGCCGCAGTCCGATGATGCTGAGGCCTGCCGACCGATGCCCCTCCCCCGCCACGTGGGCGAGCAGCCGGTCGGCCAGGTCGCCGATGCGGATCGGGTCGCCCATGTCGAGCCAGAACACATCGGTGCGCAGGCCGAGGAGTTCCGCCTTGAGCACCAGTGACACGGCTTCGGCTGAGGTCATGAAGAAGCGCGTCGCGTCGGGATCGGTGATCGGGATCGGCCGGCCGCTCCGCGCGGCCTCGAGCATGATCTCCACGACGCTGCCGCTGCTGCCGAGGATGTTGCCGAACCGGACGACCACCGGCCGGAATCCCTCGCCCGCCTGGTCGAGCGCCGCCAGTTCCGCGAGCCGCTTGGTCGCGCCCATCACGCTGCGCGGCTCGGCGGCCTTGTCCGACGAGATGAGCACCAGGCGCGCGCCGCAGGCACGCGCCGCCGCGACCACCTCCAGCGTGCCGAGCACGTTGGTGCGGACGGCCGGGATCAGGCAAGTCTCGGTGATGACGACGTGCTTGTATGCGGCGGCGTGATAGATGACCTGGGGACGCAGCGACGCGCACGCGGCGCGCACGTCCTCGCGACGGGTCACGTCGCCGAGCCGCGCGGTCACGGTCACGGCGGGATACGACGCGCGCAGTTCGCGCTCGATCCGGAAGAGCGCGTATTCGGCGTGGTCGAACAGCTCGAGTGCCGCGGGACCGCACGCCGCGATCTGTCGCGCCAGCTCCGCGCCGACCGACCCCCCGGCGCCGGTGATGAGCACCCGACGGCCACCGAGCGCGTGACGGTCAGCGCCGCTCAGCACGTCCCGCACGGGGCGGCCGAGCAAGCGCTCCTCCACGGCCCGAGGCAGCTGGGTCATCATCGCGCGGTCTCCGGTCCGGCCGGGGCGGATTCGAGCACGACGATATCGATGCGCCGGTTCCGGGCGCGATGCTCGACCGAGTCGTTCGGCACGCGCGGATGGAACTCGCCGTATCCAGCGGCAGAGAGACGGCCTGGGGCGATCCCGGCCTGCTCGATCAGGAAGGCCACCACGCCACTCGCACGTGCCGTCGACAGTTCCCAGTTCGACCGGTAGCGGTCACCCGCCATCGGCACGTCGTCCGTGTGCCCCTCGATACGGACGCCGTTGGGCACGTCCAGGAGCGGCTCCGCCACGCGTGCGAGCAGCGCACGGGTGTCGGCCGACATCTCGGCCTGCCCCGCGGGGAAGGTCGCCCGCTCGGGCAGTGACACGACGAGGCCGCGCGTGTCGCGGCTGATCTCCGCGCGCGCGAGCCGCACGTCCGCCGCCACCTCCCGCGTCAGCCGATCCTGCAGCGCGTCGAGCGCCCGGGTTGCCGGCGTTGCCGTCCGGGCGGTCGTGGGCCCCGCCCCGGCGGGCGTCACCGCCATCGCGTCCAACGACGTCCGGGCGGCCGGTGAGGCCGCGTAGATCGTCGTGAAGAAGGCCAGCAGCAGCGTGACCAGGTCGGCGTACGACAGGAGCCAGCGGTCCTGCCCGCCACGCGCGTGCACCGGGGATGTCATGCCGGCGTCCCCGGCATGCGGACAGCTGGGCGCCGGATGCCGCGCGGAGGCGTCACCACGGTGAGGTCCTCAACGCGACCGACCTCACCGGTCGTACTGCGCAGGCCCCGGGCGACCAACCGGGGATGGGTCCGCTTCTGGATGGCCCGGATCCCCTGCACGACGATCTCACGCCGCCGCGCCGCCACCGACGCCCGCTCGCGCAGCCGTCCCGCAATCGGCAGCAGCACCAGGTTCGCGAGGCCGACACCATACACCGTTGCCACGAACGCCGAGCCGATGCCGGTGCCGAACGACGGTGTCGCACCGATGGTCTGCATCACACGAATCAGGCCGAGGACCGCGCCGAGGATGCCGAGCGTGGGGGCGTAGCCGGCCGCGCTCTCGAAGAGTCGGGCGGGTGCATCGTCTTCAGCCGCCCGCGCGTCGCGCTCCGCGGCGAGGAACTGCTCCACCAGATCCGCGGGTGTGTCGTCGACGACCAGCTCGAGCCCTTCCCGCAGGAACGGGTCCCCGAGCGCGTCGATCTCGGGCTCCATCGCCATCAGCCCGACACGGTGCGCCCGCCCGGCCATGGCCACCAGCGTGGCGCCGAGCGCCGCGGTGTCGTCGTCACGGCGGCGGAAGGCATCGAGCGCCGCGCGCGCCGCCCGCACCAGTTCGCGCGGACTGTAGCTGACCAGCACCGCCCCGAGGGTGCCGCCGAACACGATGAGCGCGGCCGAACCGTTCACGAGGGTCCGGGCGGCCAGGCCGTCCGCCGACTGCGCGACGATGACCACGATGAGGCCGAGGGGCGCGAGCAGGATCGACGGGACGTCGAACGCCCCGACGGACCCAGGCCTGCGTGCGGAAGCCGCCATGTCAGGCCACCTCCCGCTGCCGCGCCGCCGCAATCGCCAGCACCTGGCCGAGCGCGGGCATGTCGTGCCCCGTCGCGTCGACCAGCGCGCGCACGTGCGCCAGGTCGTCCGCCGTATCGACGGTGAGCCGCAGCGCGGGGCTCCGCAGCGCTGCAGGGGCTGGCACCATGCGCACCCGGAAGAGATCCTGCCTGCGCTTCACGAACGTGGTGACATGTTCCCGGTCGGACGGATCCGACGCGAGCAGCGCCACCTGGATGAGCGCTTCCATCCGGACCGCCTCCACGGCCGCGCCGACCGGCAACCCGACCTCGCAGGCGTAGTCGACACCCGCCCGATCGAACAGCGGCAGCAGTCGGCCCGCCGCCGCGCTGTCGACCAGCGGATTGTCGCCGGTCGCGCGAATCACGGGATCAAGGCCGTAGCGGACGGCCGCGCCGATGTAGCGGCCAAGCACGTCGTCCGCCGAGCCGCGGAACACCGGCACGTCAAGCGTGGCGGCGAGGTCGACGAGCGCATCGTCCTCCGCTGCGTCGGTGGTCGCCAGCACCACCGGCCCGACCCCCGCGGCGCGCAGCCGGAGGATGCAGTGCTCCAGGAGCGGACGTCCGGCCAGCGGCGCCAGCACCTTTCGCGGCAGCCGTGTCGAGCCGAGGCGCGCCTGCAGCACGATGCCCGGAATCCCGCGCATGTCAGGCCACCTCGTCCATCGAGTGCCGCTGCCCGAAGGCATGCGCCTCGATCTGGGACCCTTCGAGGAAGAACGACGCCTCGAAGCTCGTCATCCAGAGGTCGTGGCGGAAGTCCCCGATGCGCGGCTCGACCTGACGCCCGAGCGCCAGGCGGATGAGCATCGCCGGGAAGTCGGCCCCCGACTGGATCGTCAGCGGGATGCCGCCCGAGAACCGCGGATTGATCTCGAAGATGACCGGCTCGTGCCCACGCATGCGGCACTGGATGTTGATCGGGCCCACAAACGGCAGCGCCCGGCAGGCCTCGGTGGCGAGTGCGATGAGGCGGGGGTCGTTGACCGTGCGGCCGCGGTCGATTACGCCGGCGCGGATCACGACACGCTCACGCGGCACGATCGACACCGGACGCCCCTGGAGGTCACAGAGGACATCGATCGTGAACTCCGGACCGTCGAGGAATTCCTGGATGACCGGGTCGGGCACGTACGTGAGGAAGAACGCGAGTTCGTCGGCCGACCGCACCCGGAAGGCGCCGACCGCGCCGCGTCCGACGCGCGGCTTGATGAACAGCGGCAGGCTCGGTGTCGCCGGCAGCGTGTCCGGCAGGTACGTCATCGCCGCGGCGACGCCCGCCTCGCGCAACTGGCGGCAGGTCTCGAACTTGTCGTCGCAGATCGCCGCCGTCCGTTCCTGGGAACACGCGGCCCAGACGCCGGCGGCGCGGAAGCGGTCCTTCGCCGCGCCGATGATGGCGAGCTCATCGTCAATGGTCGGCACCAGCAGCCGGATGCGCTCCGCCTCGCACAGGCCGAGCAGCTCGGGGACGTAGTCGGGGTCGGTGGACAGCGGCACCCGATAGGCGCGATCGGCCACGTGCACCGCCGGCGACAGCGGGTTCACGTCGGTGACGATGACC
>CANIAI010000183.1 GCA_947465275.1 Acidobacteriota bacterium
GTCGACATCCTCTCGGCGTTCGGGGCGCTCACCGCCGTGAGCCTCGCGATGGCCGACCCGGAGCGCTTCATGGCGGCCGACCACTACGGTGGATTCCTCGTCGGCGCCATCGTCGTCCTGATCGGGATCCGGATCGTGCGCGAGACCTCGGCCGAGCTGGTCGACACCATGCCCGAGCCGGCGATGGCCGCCCGGATTCGCGACGTCGCGGCGAGCGTGCCCGGCGTGCGGGGCATCGACAAGACCTACGCGCGCAAGACGGGGCTGCGCTACCACGTGGACCTGCACGTGCAGGTCGACCGCAACCTCTCGATCGAGGCGGCGCACGAAATCGGCGGCTGGGTGCGCTCCGAGCTGCGGCGGCAGCTGCCCTGGGTCGCGGACGTGCTGGTGCACATGGAGCCCGCGGAATAGCTCCTACCGATAGTGCTCTTCGGCCCAGACGAATGGCGTCTGCTTGTTGGGCGTCAGCGTATCGCCCGGCGGGTTCGTGTGCAGGTCGACGAAGCCGGGCAGCGTGCGGTGAATCGACGGCTCGGCGCCGATGATGCGTCCCTGCCGGTCGATCTGCAGCCGCGCCACCGGGTGCTCCAGCAGGTACAGGTTGCCGTCGGAGTTCATCGTGGCGACACGGATGCCCAGGAAGGCGCCCGACTGGAGCAGCTGCAGCCGCTTCTCGGCGTCGGACGCATCGAGCCTCGCCGACAGGGTCACCACCTCGACCCCGCCCGACTTCACCACGAGGGGCGTCTTCGGCGCGACCAGCGGGATGTCGGGTGAGACCTGGGCCACGACCGGCACCCAGCGGGCCTGCTTCCCGGGCGCATCGTTCGCCCAGAGCGCGGGTTCGGCCCGCAGCACCGCCGCGTCGCGGTTGCCGTCGTTCGAGAACGCCACGGTGATGTACAGCTCGCCGCGGTTGGTGCCGTACGAGACCTCCGTCACCGTGACCTGCAGTTGCTGGTTCACGTAGACGTAGCTGCGATAGAAGCTGAACAGCGACAGCGCGAGGGCGACGATGGTGGCCGACTGCCCGACGTCGAGCCAGGTCCGCCAGCGACTGAACCCCTTGCGGGGCGTCTCGTCCGTGGTCACGAGACCATGGTAGCCGGAGTCAGCCGGCGGACAGGACCGGCGTGCAGGGCCGTCGCGTTCAGCGCCCCACACTGAAGGGGAGCCGCCCGCGCACCGTCGCCAGCGCGAGCAGCACGATCCAGAGGAGCGGCCCGGTGCCGTCGCGCAGGATCTCGACCGACGAGAACGAACTGGTCGCGACCTGGAAGTTCAGCACCATCACGAGCGCCAGGGCGGCGGCCATCCTGGTGCCCACCCCGGTGACCATCGCCAGCGCCGTGAGGAACTCCGCGAGCGGGACGACCCGCGCGAAGAGGGGCGCGGCGGGGATGGCCACGGTGCGCAAGTACACCTGCGCGTAGGGCTCCGCGTTCGGCAGCCAGCGCTGGAAGCGATCCGACAGGAGGGCCGGGTCAGCGAGCCAGGCGACCTTGTTGAGGCTCATGGCGAGGAAGAACAGGCCGACGCCCACCGAGATCAGCCGCAGCGCGACGCGTTCCGGCATCGTTACACCGGCGGGCGGAAAGCGATGCCCCACGGCCGCTGGCCGACCGTCACCTTGTGCGTCACCTGCCGGCTCGCCGCGTCGACGATGCTGACGTCATTCGACGTGCCGTTCGCCGTGAACAGCGTCGAGCCGTCGGGCGACATCGCGATGCCCCACGGGCGCTCGCCCACCTCGATGGAGCCGACGTGCTGGCGCGTCGTCGTGTCGATCACGGCGACCGTCTTCCCCCGGCCGGTCGTCATGTAGAGCGTCCGGCCGTCCGGCGCGACGACGCCCGACATCGGCCGCTGCAGCTCGCCGCTCAGTTTCACGACACCGAGTGCCTTGTAGCTCTTCGTGTCGATCACCCGCACCTCGCCGCCATTCTCGGACGGCACGTAGGCGACCGCCCCGTCAGGTGAGAACACGGTGGACCGGGGACGCGGCCCGACCTTCACGGTCGTGACCAGGCGATGGCGAGCGGTGTCGATGACGTAGACCGCGCTGTCCTCCTCGGAGGTGACGTATACCACCTGGCCGTCGGGGCGCAGGTTCACCCCTTCGGGCTCTTCGCCGACCTTCACGGTCGCCACGACCGCCCCCGTCGCCGCGTCGAGCACGCTGGCCACGGCCGCGTCCTCGTTGGCGACGAAGAGATGCCTGCCGTCGCGGCTCACTGCCAGCTGTTCGGGGTCTGACCCTCCGGGCATCACCCGGAGCAGCGCGCGGCGCTCGATGTCGACGACGCCGATGCCGTCGGCTCGCTTGTCGGGTGGCGGGAGCGTCTTCTCGTCGACGCCCGGACCGGCCATGGGTGACCCGCTCAGGGCGACATAGATCAGCTTGCCGTCAGGGCTCAGGGCCAGCCCGCGCGGACGCTTGCCGAGCGGAATCGCGGCGACCACCTTCGCGTTCGCCACGTCGACGACGCTCAGGTCGCCGCCGACTTCGTTGGTGACGAAGAGGGTCCCGGCGGACCCCTCAGGTCGTGAAGGCGTCGCCGGCGACGGTGGTGCCGGCTGGCGGCACCCCGCGCAGAGGGTCGCCGTGAGGACAGTGGCGGTGAGGACAGGGGTCAGGCGCGGCATCGGGCTCTTCTGGACCGCTGCCGCCTGCAACTCGGTTGCCCGTCAGAGGTAGCTCAACCACCAGTCGCGACGACGCGCCTTGATCCGCCCGACGGCCGCACACAGCGGATACAGGGCCGCCACCACCAGCAGCCACGCCACGTACACCGCCCCCAGCCCGAATCCGTATCCCTGCGGGAAGAAGAAACTGAAGGTGAGAAACGGGCGGACACCGAACCCCAGCGCCATGCCGAGCACGATCGCCAGGATGTGCACCACATACAGGTGCGCCACGTAGAACGCGAACGGCGCGCGGCCGAAGACGATGAGCCGGCGACGGATGGCGTCAGGCACCCGGTCGGCGGACGCGCAGAGCATGGCGGCCGGCCCGAGCGTCATCAGCACGTAGAGCAGGCTCGGCGGGTACTTCGTGACGTTCAGGACGTCGATCAGCGTGGCGGTCGCACCGTCCTGGACCTGCCATGCGTTCGGATCCCCATAGAGGCCGCTCCCCCGCAGCAGCACGAACGCGATCACCGCGGTCACACCCGCGACCAGGAGCCGGCGATCGCGCACGGCTGGAGCCTGCTGGAACACGGGAGCCGCGCCGAACCCGAGCAGCATCACGCCCACCCATGGCAGCAGCGGATAGACGAAGGCCAGGTGGAACGGACCCAGGATCAGCCCCATCTGCGCGTGCAGGGCCACCCATGCGGGACTCCCAATCGCGAACAGGCCGCCCGTCACGGGCCAGACCGGGTCGAGGAGGTTGTGTCCCAGCAGGATGACCGCACCGATCGCGAGGCATGCGCGCTGCCCGAGGAACTGGGCGCCCGCCAGCACGACCATGCTCGCGCCGATCGCCCAGATCACCTGCATGGCCAGCACCACACGTCCGCCGACCTGGGGAGTCCCGAACGGCGCGAAGCTCCAGGCGATGGCCACGATCGTCATTTCGACGACGAGGAGCCAGACGCCGCGCGTGAGCAGGAAAGCGCCGAGTGCCGTCTTCGTCTTCCGCGCCGTCATCAGACCAGCGCTGGTGCCGGCGAGGCAGACGAACACCGGCGCGCAGAAGTGGGTGATCCAGCGGGTGAAGAACAGCGCGGCGCCGATGTGCGGGTTCGCCATCGGGTCGACATCGCCGCCCGCCATCACGTAGTCGCGTACATGGTCGAGCGCCATGATCACGATCGCGAGGCCGCGGAGCATGTCGATGCTGGAAAGGCGGTAGCCGCGCGCGTCGGGTGCGCGGAGCGTCGAGGAGGAGGCCGTTGAGATCTGCGCCAGGATGGGGCGGATTCTAGCACCGGCTCATGATGGCGGCGCGCACGCGAGCTCCTACCGGGCCAGAATCGCCCACCGCTCGTGGTCGCGCCACCGTCCGCGAATCTTCAGGTACCGCGGCGAGTAGCCCTCACGCGTGAAGCCGCATGCCTTCACCAGGGCGATCGATGCGACGTTGCCGGGCTGGATATTCGCCTCGAGCCGGTGCAGCTTCAATGGTCCGAACGCCTGGCGGATGGCGAGCCGCAGTCCCTCGCGCATGAATCCCTGGCGCTCGTGCCCGGCGAACGCGAAGTAGCCCACGTAGCCGCTCTGGAAGAGTCCGCGGACGATGTTGGTGATCTCGATGTCGCCCGCCAGCGCGCCGGTATCGAGGCGCCGGACGAGGAAGCTGTGATTCACGGGGCCGTGCATCCGCTGCACCCGCGCGCGGAACGGCTCCGGGTGGGGCGACGGGGAGACCCACGGCCGGTGCAGCGTCACGCTGCGCCGCACGGCGTCGAGGTACTCGGCCTCGTCGTCGAGGCAGACCGGCACGATGCGCACCCGCGGCGCCATCAGCGCACGCTCCGCGCGATCCACTTCGTCACGACGGGCGGCGCCCACTCGTCCAGCCGCGCGAGCAGCCGCTCGGGACCGATATCGGTCAGCAGCAGCCTCCGGTACTCGTGCCGGACGAACCCCTCCGCGATCGAGTGGTCCATGAACGCCAGCAGCGGGTCGAAGTAGCCGAGGACGTTCAGCAGCGCGCACGGCTTGGTGTGGATGCCGAGCTGCGCCCACGTGAGCACCTCGAACAGCTCGTCGAGCGTGCCCCACCCCTGGCTCATGGGGCCTCCGGGGGATGGTCGTCGGTGAGCAGCGCGGGCGGCGCCTCGCTCGCGCGCTGGCGTGTCTCCTCGTCGACGACCTGCCGGATCGCCATCAGCAGCGGCTCGGTGCCGGTGTGCTTCGCGCCGTACGCAAGATTGAACGCGTAGTTGAAGTCGGGCGGGTTCGCCCCCTGGTTGTGCTGGATGATCGTCTCGAGCTTGTCGAGCCCCTTCACGAGGCGCGCCTCGGGCGAGCTGGCGTGCTCGTAGTCGTCCCAGAGCGCCAGGAACTCGTCGCGCACGGTGACCGGCAGCTCGCGCATCAGTTCGATCAGGTCGGCCCGCTCGCGCGCCGACTTCCCCGCCGACTCCTGCTGCTGGATCGCCGGCACGTCCCCATGTATCGCCTCGCCGAGATCGTGGACGACGCAGAGCTTCAGCGTGCGCCCCAGGTCGATGCCCGGCACGCAGTCGGCGAACGTCATCGCCATCAGGCAGAGGCGCCACGTGTGTTCGGCGGTGCTCTCGTGCCGCCCCTCTGATGTGAACGCCTTCCGCAGCACGTTCTTCAGCCGCTCCGCTTCGCGGATGAAGTGCAGGCGGCCGGCGAGATCGGGAATCTCCATGGGTGTCATTCGATTCCGTTCAAGGCGCGTTCAGAGTGGCCGTTCCATGAACACGAGGAACGGCATCAGGTCGGGCGGGTACTCGAGATAGGGCGCGGTCGGCTGGAA
>CANIAI010000184.1 GCA_947465275.1 Acidobacteriota bacterium
CGAAGCGGGCGACGAGCTGATCGATCGGGTGGGTGCGCCGTTCGATGAGCGCCTTGTACGAGCCGCCCGGACGCAGCTGCGCGATGTCGACCGGCTGGTAGTCGCCGAACCGTCGGTACGGGATGTTCACGCGGGTCCTCGCCTTGCGCCGCTGCCGCCGGCTGTGCCCCGGTGGGCCCCGAGCCAGAGCTCGGTGATCGCCAGGTCGAACGGCGTGTCGATGTCGAGCGAGTCCTCGGGCGCCATCAGCAGTGGCCGGCAATCATCGCCGTAGAGCGAGCCGGCCATCACGACGGCGGTGCGCACGGCGAGCACGGCCGGACCATTGCGCGCCAGTACCCGCGGCTTCTGCTGTCGCGCCGTCGCGGCGGGACCGTCGAGAAACGGCCTGAGCCGGTGGCCGTCGAGCGTCATCACGGACACGGGGTTGAACTGGTGCGGCACCTCGACGACGGAGACCACCGAGTCGGCCTTCGAGGCGATCAGCAGGTCGATGGCCGCATCGATATGCGCGCCCCGACGGAGGGGCGATGTCGGCTGCAGCAGCACGAGCATGTCGGGCGAGAAACCGTCCTGACGCAGCGACTCCACCGCATGCTGCAGCACCGGCAGCATCGGCACGTCGTCGCCCGACAGATCGGCCGGCCGCAGGAACGGCGCCTCGAGTCCCACCGTGCGTGCCGCGTCCGCGATGGCGGTGTCATCCGTCGACACGATGGAACGGGCCGTGGCAGGTTGGCCCAGGTGCCGGCTCTCGTGAATCGCGTCCGCCGTGTACGCCAGTAGCGGACGGCCACAGAGCGGCACGAGATTCTTGCCGGGGATTCCCTTCGAGCCGCCACGCGCCGGCACGACCGCCAGGACGCGGGTCGTCATGTGTAATGCAGCCGCTTCTGGACCCGCAGCGGCGCCGTGGCCAGGATCTCCGCGATGCGCGGCGCGGCCCCGCCGTCCCCGTACAGGTGGTCGGACGGATAGTGGCCGTGCGCAACCTGGCGCCTCACCGCGTCGACGATCGCCACCCGGTCACAGGCGACGTCGATCACGTTTGCCGCGCGGTCGCGCCCGGTCTGGCGCGACCCGATGTTCACGGTCGGCACGCCGATGAACGCCCCTTCCCGCAGCGGCGCGCTGGAGTTCCCCAGGGCGCACGCGCACGACGCCATCAGGCGCACCCATGTCTCGACCGGGAAGTTCTTGTAGAAGCGGATGTAGTCGGGCTTGCGGTGCTCGCGGAACTTCCGCATGCCGCGCGAGAGGTCCTCCGAACCGGCGTCGGCGTTCGGCCACAGCATGATGGTCGGCATCCGCAGCTCGTCCAGTGCCTCGAGCGTCTCGGCAATCTGCGCTTCACCGTCCCCGTACTCGGTCGTGACCGGATGCTGGCTCACCAGCAGGAACGGCTGGTCGAGCGTGATGTGCGCGCCGGCTCCTTCCCGCTCGAGCCACTCGGCGGCCCCCAACCTGCCGCTGGTCTGGATGATTTCCGCAACCAGGTCGACGCGGGGACAGCCCACCGGGTGCACGGTGGCGGGATCCTCGCCCATGCGGATGATCCGGTCAGCCGCCGCGAGGTTCGCCGGGAAGTGCACGTGCGAGAGCTTGGTGACCGCGTGACGGATGCTCTCGTCGATCGTGCCGCTCACCTCGCCGCCCATCGTGTGCGCGACCGGGATGTTCATGTACGACGCGGCCACGGCCGTGGCCATCGTCTCGAAGCGATCGCCGACGCTGACCACGACGTCCGGCTTCAGGATGTCGAAGATCGTTGGCAGTTCCAGCAGGCCCAGGCCGGTCGACTTGGCCATCGTGCCGGGGGTCTCGCCCTCGACGATCATCGCGACGCGAGCGTCGGGCCGGAAGCCGTCCTTCTCGATCACGTCCACCACGCTGCCGAACCGATCGAGGAGCGCCGAGGCGCCGACGATCAGCTGCAGCTTCAGGTCGGGATGTGCGCGGACCGCCCGCATGACCGCCTTGATACTGCTGTAGTTGGCGCGCGACCCGATGACGATGCAGACGTTACGCATGCTTGTGGGAGCCCTGTTCCTCGCTGTGTGCGGACACGCGCCCGAGGTCACGCGCGTCGCGCCGCTCGTCGCGCGCGCGGCGTCGCGCCCGGGCGCGGTTCCGTTCGTCCTCGAATGCCGCGGCGCGCGCGCGCAGCTGGGCAAGGCGGGCCTCGTCGCCGCCCGCCCGCTCTTCCGCCCGACGGAACGCCTTGCGCTGCTGCTCGTCGCGGGCGAACTCCGCGCTCTCGAGTTCCCGGGGTGACAGCACCCAGCGCTCCAGTCGTGCGTCGGTGCGGGCGGCGATCAACCGTCGGAGGCACCAGCGCGAGAACGACGACGGACGCACGACGCCCGGCGCACGCCCGGTTCGTGCCCCCAGGCCAGGCAGCGCTTCCACCTGATCGACCAGCACGGGTGTCGCCGGACGGTCGAGGCCGAGCGGACGCACGAACGCCTGCACGAACGGCTTGGGTCCCCGCGGCGGGTCCTGCAGTGACCGATGCAGCTGGTCGACGTGCTCCTCGACGGAGTGGGCGACCTCGAGCAGGCCGCCCGCCACGCTGGTGAGGTAGTGGAAGTGGACGGTCGCGGTCTGGTTGTCGGCGAACTGCGGCAGCACGAGCGTGTGCACGGGACGGCCGACGATGCCGGCCTCGATGAACGCGCTGGTATTCAGTCCAATCACGGCCGCGCTGTGGAACAGCGAGTCGAAGTAGTCGGCCCGCGCGGCGTCGTCGACCGGGTTGCCGCCCCAGAGGACGATGCCGGCCGCCGCGGTGTCGATGCCCGACCACTCGGCGAGGCGTGACGGATGCGGTCGCACGAGGATGCCGGCCTCACGCAGCTCGGGCCACCGGCACTCGCGGACCCGGCGCACCCAGTCCATCACGAAGGGCGCCTCCTCGGGGCTGCCCCCGAACAGGGCGGAGCAGACATACAGCAGGAACGGCTTCCCGGCATTCAGCCCCACCTGCCGGCAGAACGTTGCGCGCTCGCGAGACGGCGCGCGGTCGAACCACTGGTCGAAGCACTGCGCCCCGGTGACGACCACGCGGTCGGGACTCATGCCGTGGAGCTCGACGGCTTCCTGCTTCTGCGTCTCATTCCAGACGAACACGCGGTCGGGAGATTCCCGGATCAACGCCTTGCTCGAGAGGTGATCCCAGCTCCAGACGCAGAGCGCGGTCGGAATGCCTCGCCGCCGCGCCGCGCGAAGGTATTCAATCTGCGATGAGCCCAGGCTGATGAGCGGCGTCAGCAGCAGCACGTCCGGCCGCGCCGCCTCCAGGTACTCTTCGACTGCCGGATCCGGCGGCAGCGCCGCCTCGAGCTGTCCCAGCAGCCGCGACGTCAGTTCGCGTGACCAGCCGCCGAGCGCGCGTACGGCCGATCCAAGCGCGATGAAGGCGCCGGGGGTCCGCTCGCGGGCGCGAGCGCGGAGCTTGTGCGCACGGTCGAACACCGGGTGCTGGTAGCGCAGGTAATCGAGTCCGAGGCGCACGCGACCCGCCGCCCAGGCCCAGTCGTCATCGGCCCGCGCGGGCGCTTCACCGAACGAGATGCCGGGGTTGGTCCGCGCAAGCGCCTCGACGAGCCCGGTCCCCCCCAGCGATTCGTCCCGCTCCGCCGCCAGGTGCACGTGGTGACCGCGCGCGGCGAGGAGCCGGATCGCCGCCTCGTAGTTACGGAAGTAGACGAAGTGCCGTCCGAGGAACAGGATCTTCACTGGAGCCGCTCCCGGCCTTTCGCGGCATCCTGCGCCAGGCGCTTCTCGCGCAGCCGCTCCTGTCGCGCGGCCGCATGAGCGGCTGTCCGAGCCTCCCGCGCGGCGAGCCTCGCCGATGCCCGTCGTGCGACGGCCTCGGAGCGCTCCGCCTGCCGTTCCACCTGCTTCTCACGCCGGCGACGTTCGCGATGGGCATGCAGCGCGACGGTTCCGCGGGTACGCCGGGCCAAGGGGAGCAGCGCTCGGCGGCCGAGCGGCGCCCACCAGGCTTCGGCGCGCGCGCGGGCGCCGGCGGCGACGATGGCCTCGACGGTATCGGCGAAGATCGGCGTGGCCGGCACGCCCAATCCCCGTGGCCGCACGAACTGCTCGACGAACGCCCGGTTCAGTGGTGCCGCGGCCGTGTCAGCGGCCAGCGACGCGGAGAGTTGCGCCAGGTGCGCGGCCAGATCCGGCCCGGCGCGCAGCAGGCCACCGTCGAGGAGGTAGTGGAAGTGCAACGTGCCCTGCTGGTTCGGCCTGAACTCGGGCAGGAGCACCGTATGCACGGGCCGCCCGATGATGCCGGCTTCGATCTGCGCGCTCGTGTTGAGTCCCACCACCGCGGCACTGTGGTACAGCGAATCGAAGTAGTTGGCCTTCGCGTCCTCATGGAACGGCGCTTCTGCCTGTTTCGGCCAGAGCACGACGTTGGCCAGGCCCGAGAGGTCAACCGAGTCCCACTCAAAGCCGCGCTTCGGATGCGGCCGGATCAGGACACCGACGTCGCGCAGCCGTCCATCGGCCGACGCGCGCAGCGCGGCAACCCAGCGCGCAACGAACTCCGCCTCGCTGGGACTGCCATCGAAGAGGGCTGAGCACACCCAGAGCACGTACGGCCGACCGGCATCGAGTCTCACCCTCGCGCAGAAGGCGTCACGAGACAGCGTCGGCCTGCGGTCGAACCACTGATCGAAGCACTGCGCTCCGGTCACCACCACCCGGTCACGCGACATGCCGTGGTACGCGTGGGCTTCCTGGCGCTGCGTCTCATTCCAGACGAGCACACGGTCCGGACGCTCGCGGATCAGCGCCTTGCTCGACAGGTGATCCCAGCTGCCGACGCAGAGCGCCGAGGGAATGCCCAGCTCACGCGCGACCCGTACCACCTCGTGCTGGCGCGATCCGAGCGTGATGAGCGGCGTCACAAGCACCACGTCCGGGCGCTCACCCGCGATTGCGGCGGCGAGTTGCCGACCCAGCGGGAGGCATCGCTCCACCAGTCGCAGTCCGCGACGCAGGACCCTGCGACCGAGCCGGGTGTTCAGGACCGGCGATTCGGCGAGTGTGACGAGCGGGCGCGGTGTTCGTGACCGCGCACGCGCGGCGAGCGCCGGGGTATCTCGATAGGCGGGCTCGAGGAAGCGGAGGTAGTCGAGCCCGAGGTGCACCATCAGCCTCAGGTCCACCCACTCGTCATCGATCTCCCGCGGCGCCCAGCCGATGCTGACGCCCGGGCAGTCGGCCATCAGCGCCTCGGCCGCGCCGAGCCACTGCCGGTCGGAGTCCTTGCCCTCTCCGCTCCCGAGCAGGTGCACCGCGTGGCCGCGGCCAGCCAGCTCACGTATCACCGATTCGAAGAGCCGCACGTACCAGAAGCTGCCCATCGAGAAGAGCACGCGCAGTGGGCCGCGCCCGGCGGGCTGGATATTCCGGCCACGCCGGCCGTCGCCGACGTGTTC
>CANIAI010000185.1 GCA_947465275.1 Acidobacteriota bacterium
CTATTCGATGGTCGGGGAGGCGCTGGCGCCCACGCAGCAGGACATACCGAAGATCATCGGCCACGGCGGCGTCGGCATCGTCGAGGACGTCGGGGTTCAGGTGAAGCGGGTGAAGGCCGGTGACCGTGTCATCGTCGCCAACACCCCGCAGTGCGGCGTCTGTGCGAACTGCCTGCAGGGGCGGTCGGACATGTGCGACGTCAAGATGATGGCGCTGCAGCCGGTCGCGGAACGCACCGACGGGACGAAGGTCGTCGGGCACAACAACTACGGCGGCTTCGGCGACCTGATGATCGCGTTCGAGGAGTACCTCGTGCCGACGGTCACCACGGTGCCGCCGGTCGAACTGGCGGTGCTGTCGTGTGTCGGTGCCGCAGGGCTCTCGGCCGCGCTGACCTTCGTGCCGGTTCAGGCGGGCACGAACGTGGCGGTGATGGGTTGCGGGCCGATCGGCCTCAGCGCAATCCAGGGCGCCCGTATCGCCGGCGCGAAGCAGATCATCGCGGTCGAGCCGATTGCTGCCCGCCGCGAACTGGCCGTGAAGTTCGGGGCGACGACGGTGCTCGACCCGAACGTCGAGGGTGACAAGCTGGTCGAGCGGGTGACCGACCTGTGCAAAGGGGAGATCGCGTCGCTGTTTGGCGGTGGCCGCGATTTCCGCGGGGGCACGGCCGTTGGTGGCCTGGGCGTCGCCCGCATGCGCCCCTACGGTCCGGACTTCGTCATCGAGGCGGTCGGCTCGAACCGCTTCCCGCCGAAGGCCGGCTCCGGCCCTGACCCGACGGGGCTCACCGCGCTGCAGCAGTCCTATCTGATGACGGCCGGCACCGGGCACCTGACCACGACCGGCGTCTACACAGGCAACCTCACGCTGCCGGCCGGCACCTTTGCCATCTCGGGCCGCACCCACCACTCGGGCCAGCTCGGTGGCGGCGCCAACTCGTTCCGCGACATGCAGCGCTTCGTCCGCATGATCGAAAAGGGACAGTACGACGCGAAGTCGCTTGCCACGGGCATCTTCCGGCTCGAGCAGATGAAGGAGGCCTTCCAGGCTGCCGCCGACCGGACGACGGTGACCGCGCTGGTCGTCTTCTCATAGAATGACCCGCGTGATCACCAGATACATTCAGGGTGGCGTCGCCGTCGCGGCGGCGATGGTGCTGCTCGCGACCCCCGTGTGGGCACAGTCAGACATCAGCGGCGAGTGGATGACCCCTCGCGCATTCATGGGCGTCGGTGCCCTGGCCCAGCAGTTCGAGGATGGCCCCGACCGGGCCGACGGGCCTGACGTCGGCGACTACACCGGGCTGCCCATCAACGATTTCGCGCGCAAGAAGGCCGAAGCCTGGACGGCGTCGGTGTTGTCGCAGCCTGAACGTCAGGGCAACCCGCACCCGGCTCAATATTCGATACGCGGCGGTGGCGGCCCCAACATCCGCATCTCGAAGGTGATCGACCCGGTGACGCAGGCGTGGGTCGCCTACCAGCTCGACGGCCTCTACAACGGCGCCAACCGCACGATCTGGCTCGATGGCCGGCAGCATCCGAGCGAGTACGCAGAGCACCTGTGGAGCGGCTTCTCGACCGGCAAGTGGGATGGCAACGTCCTCGAGGTGCGTACCACCCACATGAAGCTCGGGGTCATTCGTCGCAACGGCGTGCCGTCGAGCCCCTACGGCGTGATGACCGAGCGCTTCGTGCGCCACGGCGACTACCTCACGGTGATCACGATCATCGACGACCCGATCTATCTCGAAGAGCCGTTCGTCCGCGACGTCACGTTCCGTATCAATCCGCAGCAGAACGTCGGCCCGACCACGAGCGTCGACCCGAGCGACGAACTCGGCGACAAGCCGCTCGGCTGGGTGCCGCACGACCCGCCCGGCACGCACCATCCCGACTTCGCGAAGAAGTTCCACCTGCCGTTCGAGGCGACCCAGGGTGGCAAGGAGACGCAGTATCCCGAGTACATGAAGAAGCTGGCCGGGCTGATCGCGGCGGAACGGACGAAGAAGTGAGGCCGCTGACACTCATGGCCGCCCTCGCGCTCGGGGCCGGTCTCATTGGTGCCGCCACCCTCGGCGCGCAGGACGCGATCGAGACGCTTCCCGTGAAGGGACAGGTGTCGATGGTCGCGGGCGCCGGCGGCAACGTCACCGTGCTCGACGGCCCCCAGGGCGTGCTGCTGGTCGACGCGGGCCGGCAGGGGATGTCCGACGCCCTGCTCGCGGGCGTGCGCCGCATCACCACGCGGCCGATCCACTTCCTGCTCAACACCACCGGTGACATGGACCATGTCGGCGGCAACCTCGAGGTGGGGAAGGCTGGACGTCCGGCTCCCGGGTCGAACCAGGCCGCCTCGCCGAACACGCCGATCTACGCGCACGAGAACGTGCTGAACCGCATGAGCCTCGGCAAGGGCGGCGACCCGATGCTCGAGATCGGATACTGGCCGACGGTCACGTTCTTCACCGCCAAGCGGACGCTTTACTTCAACAACGAGCCGATCGAGCTAATCTGGCAGAAGGCGGCGCACACCGACGGCGACCTGCTGATCTTCTTCCGGCTGTCGGATGTCGTGAGTGCGGGCGACGTGCTCAACACCACGAGCTTCCCGGTGATCGACCTGACGCACGGTGGCAGCATCCAGGGTGAAATCGACGCGCTGAACCGCATCATCGACATCACCGTGCCGCGCCTGAACCAGATGGACGGCACCCGCGTCATCCCCGGCCACGGGCGCATCTGCAACGAAGCCGACGTGGTCGAGTATCGCGACATGGTGACGATCATCCGCGACCGCGTGAAGACGCTCGCCGACCAGGGGAAGTCGCTCGAAGACGTGGTCGCCGCGCGACCGGCCTACGAGTACGAGCCGCTCTACGGCACCGACAAGGCGTGGACGACCCGGCAGTTCGTCGAGGCGGTCTATCGCAGCCTGAAGCCCGCCGAGCGCACCAGCCGGCAGTAGGCCGCCCGTTTTCGCTGTCTGGTACGATCGCCTGAATGGCTGCCCGTGGCGATCTGGCGGCGTTCCTCGCACGGCACCGGCGCGTCTTCGCGCTGACCGGTGCCGGCGTGAGCACCGCGTCCGGCATACCGGATTATCGCGACGAGCAGGGCGCCTGGAAACGGCGCCCGCCGGTGATGATTCAGGCCCTCCGATCCGACCCCGCCATCTACCGTCGCTACTGGGCGCGTGCCTACGCCGGCTGGCCGCGTTTCTCGACGGTCGCTCCGGGCGCTGCGCATCGCGCGTTTGCCCGCTGGGAGTCGCGCGGCACCCTCGCGCACCTCGTCACGCAGAACGTCGACGGCCTGCACCAGCAGGCGGGGAGCCGCGCGGTCATCGACCTGCACGGACGGCTCGACGAGGTCGTCTGCCTCGGCTGCCGGCGCCGCGGCACGCGGGCTGACACGCAGGAGAGGCTCGCCGCGCTGAACCCGGGCTGGACGGCCGCGTTCGCGACCGCGCCGGACGGTGACGCGGACATCGACGACGCGGCGAGCGCCGCGTTCGAGCCGCCCTTCTGCGACACGTGCGGCGGACTGCTGAAGCCCGACGTCGTCTTCTTCGGCGAGAACGTCCCGGTCGACCGGTATGAGTGCGCCCGCGACGCGCTCGCGTCGGCCGACGCCCTGCTCGTGGCGGGCTCGTCGCTGATGGTCTATTCCGGCTACCGCTTCGCCCGGCAGGCGCGCGAGGCCGGCCTGCCCATCGCGATCGTGAACCGCGGTCACACGCGGGCCGACGACCTTGCGACGCTCAAGGTCGAAGGCGACGTCGGCACGCTGCTGACGGAGGCGTTGGCTTAGAGGCCCAGGATGTGGGCGATGAGGCGCGGCCGCGCGTAGAAGGCGCGTCCCCGGCTGCCGTGCCCGGCCCCCTTGGGACGGGGCTGCACGAGGTGTCCCGTGTGTCCCGAGAGGGCGTCGAGTCCGTAGACGCGCACCATGTCCTGCACCTGCCGGTAGTCGTCGCGCACCAGGCCTGCCAGATCGGGACCGAGATCGAACGGCTCCACGGCCCAGAGGCGCGAGCACGACTCGGACGCATCTTCGTAGATGCGCGCGGCGACGACCAGGCTGGTCAGCTTGTGGACGAGCGAACTCTGCTCGAATGGCGTGCGGACGATGTCGGCGTCGAACATCGTGATCGCCATCGATTCCTTGACCGACAGTGCGCCGTCGCGCCCGCGCACCAGCGGGACCACCTTCAGCTCCCAGTCCCCGAAATCGGGCGCCGAGAGGTTGTTCGACGCCAGCCCGAGGTAACGCTCGAGCACCTGTCCGGCCCATCCCTTGTTGATGCGCCGGCGCACCGCCCCGTCGCCGCGGTGGTCGACCCAGGTGGTGACGGCATAGCGCTCCGCGAGCAGCCGCAGGTCGCTACCCACCAGGCGACGCAGCGACGCCATCGCCTCGTCGCGGTTCGCGACCGGTGTCGTCGCGCAGCCCGTCCCGTTCACCGGCGGCAGACGATCTCTCCGTGGAGCATGGCGAACCAGCCGTCCTCCGCGGCGGACCAGGCGCGCCAGGCATCGGCGATGTCCGCGAGCTCGGCGGCCGTGGCGCGTCCCTCGCGCACCGCCTGATGCCCGAAGGCGGAACTGGTGATTCGGTCCGCCCAGAGGTGTCCCCACCAGGTGCGGTCCGCCGGCGTGGCGAAGCACCAAGACGAGGTCGTGGCGACGACATCGGTGAACCCGGCCCGCCGTGCCCACGAGAGCAGCACCTTGCCCGCGTCGGGCTCGCCGCCGTTCGCGCGTGCCACCTCGTCGTAGAGCGCGAGCCAGCGGTCGAGCCGCGGGTCTTCCGGGTACCAGGTACAGGCCGCGTAGACGACATCGCGCGCGGCGACGAGGCCGCCCGGCTTGACGACACGGCGCATCTCCGTGAGCGCCGCCACGGGATTGGCGAGGTGCTGCAGCACCTGGTGCGCATGCACGATGTCCCACGAGCCGTCCGCCTCCTGCAGGCGGTAGACGTCGTCGACGCCGAATGCCACCCCCGGATAGTCACGCTGCGCCGCCGCGACGACCTCGGTTGCCGCGTCGATGCCGCGCACGCGCCCCGGGGCGAGACGCGCGGCGAAGTCCGCCGTGATGGTCCCGGGCCCGCAGCCGACGTCGAGCAGGCTGAGCCCCTGGCGCAGGTGCGGTATCAGGTAGCCGGCGGAGTTCTCGACCGTCCGCCACCGGTGCGACCGGAGGACGCTCTCGTGATGACCGTGGGTGTAGACAGTGGGTCGGGTCACAGTGCTGATTGTAGTTGTGCCACGATAGGCGCGTGCCGTCGGAGCTGCTGGCGCCGATCGTGACGCTCTTCCTGGTGATGGATCCGCTGGGAAACGTACCGCTGTTCCTCGCGGTGCTCCGCACGGTCGATCCCGCGCGCCGTCGGGCGATTCTCGTCCGCGAGGTGACCATCGCCTACGCCGTGCTGCTGA
>CANIAI010000186.1 GCA_947465275.1 Acidobacteriota bacterium
GCGATCGCGAGTCCGCACATCCAGAAGACCGGGCTCGCGCTCGTCGGCTTCCACGAGTATCTGCAGCCGGCACGAATCCTCGTGTTCGGCGAGAGCGAGATTCGCTATCTCGAGAGCCAGTCGCCAGCGGCCCTCACATCACTCCTCGAGAGCGTGCTCACGCACGAGATCCCGTGTGTCCTCATCACCGGTGGATGGACGCCGCCGCCGGAACTGCTCGCCGCGTGCGAACGCTTCGGCGTGCCGCTGCTGCGCACGTCCGTCGCCACGCCGCTTGCCATCGCCAAGGTGACCGCGCTGCTCGATGACCGCCTCGCCGTGCGCCAGATGGTGCACGGCGTGTTGATGGACATCCTCGGCCTCGGGGTGCTGATGATCGGCGAGAGCGGCATCGGGAAGAGCGAGTGCGCGCTCGACCTCGTCGTACGTGGACATCGCCTGGTGGCGGACGACACGGTGGAGGTGCGCCGCCGGGGAGAGACGGTGCTGATTGGTACCTGCCCGGAGTTGACGCGCCACCACATGGAGGTACGCGGGCTCGGGCTGATCAACATCCGCGACCTGTTCGGCGTCGCCTCGACGCGGAATTCGAAGCGCGTCGAACTGGTGGTGCGCCTCGAACGCTGGGACGCGGCCCGGACGTACGACCGGCTCGGCCTGGATGAGAACTTCTACGAGATGTTCGGCCTGCGCGTGCCGCTGATCACGATGCCGGTCGCGCCGGGGCGCTCCGTCGCGATCCTCGTCGAGGTGGCGGCGCGCAACCAGTTGCTGCGCGCGCGCGGCGGGAATGCCGCACGCACGCTGGTGGAGCGCCTGGAGCAGGCCCTGCGTGAACAGGACGACGAATCCGAGGCCGAAGACCTCTCGTCAGGGGGACATCGCTGATGCCCGAGAAACTCGTGCGGCGCAGGAAGGCTGCCGCTCCGGCGAGGCCGAGGCGGGGTACGCGCCGCTTCGTGATCCTGACGGGGCTTTCGGGGGCGGGGAAGTCGCACGCGATGCGCGCCCTTGAAGACCTCGGCTACTTCTGCGTCGACAACCTGCCGGTGCCGTTGATTCCGACGCTCGCCGGTCTGGCCGCACGCGATGACGCCGGGCTGGAGAAGGTGGCGATCGTCGTCGACGTCCGGGAGCGGAGCTTCGTCGCCGAATTCCCGAAGCTGTTCCGCAAGCTGAAGGCGCACGCCCGCCTGAAGCCGACGCTGATCTTCCTCGAGGCGAGCGACTCTGTGCTCGTTCGCCGGTTCAGCGAGACACGGCGTCCCCATCCGCTCGCGCGGGATCGGTCGGTCAGTGAGGGCATCTCGGAGGAGCGTGCGGCGCTGCAGCCGCTGCGCGGCATGGCCGACCTCATCGTCGACACCACGAACCTGACCGTGCACGAACTGCGCGACACGTTCATGCGGATGTCTCGCGACGGGCGCAGCCGTGCCGAGATGGTGGTGAACCTGGTCAGCTTCGGCTTCAAGAAGGGCGTGCCCGAGGACGCCGACCTGGTGTTCGACGTCCGATGCCTGCCGAATCCGCATTTCGTTGACACGCTGCGTCCGATGACCGGACGTGACCGCGAGGTCGTCCGTTACATGCTGAAGCATGGTGAGACGCGCGAGTTCATCGACAAGCTGACGTCCTTCCTCCGATTCTCCCTTCCGCAGTACGTCAAGGAAGGGAAGAGCTACCTGACGGTGGCCATCGGGTGCACCGGCGGGCAGCATCGCTCGGTGATGGTGGCTGAGGCGCTCAGGAAGTCGCTCGCCCAGGTGAAGGACGTCCGTCTGAGGGTGAAGCATCGTGACAGCTGAAACGGCGGTGCCCCAGGGCGACGGGGCCGGGTCGACGGATGACGGGGGGATTGGCGTGGTCGTCGTCTCGCACGGGCAGCTCGCGCGCGAACTGCTGAACGCGGCCGAGACGATCGTCGGCGAGTTGCCCACCTTTGCCGCCGTCTCGATCGGCTGGCATGAAGACACCGAGGACGCCCGGGATGAGATGGCACAGGCCGTCGCGCGGGTGGAGCACGGGCATGGCGTGCTGATCCTCACCGACATGTTCGGCGGCACCCCGTCCAACCTGGCGTTGACCTTCCTCGTGGAAGGCCGCGTGGAGGTCATCACCGGTGTGAACCTGCCGATGTTGATCAAGCTGACGACCCTCTCGCGTGGGGGCCGGCTGCTCGACGTGGCCCGTGAGATGCGCGAGCAGGGCCGGAACGCGATCTGGGTGGCGTCCGACCTGCTGCGCGGCGAGCGGACGAGCTGAGCGACGATGCAGACGCGCACGGTGACGGTGTCGAATACGCTCGGCCTTCACGCGCGGGCCGCGGCCCGGTTCGTGAACCTCGCCACCCGGTTCTCGTCCCATGTCCGGGTTGCCCGTGGCGACCGGGTCATGGATGGGAAGAGCATCATGGGCATCCTCCTGCTCGCCGCCGCGCGGGGGACGGTGCTGACCATCACGGCGGACGGCACGGACGAGGTGGACGCCGTCGAGGCGCTCGTCCAGCTCGTCGCATCGGGCTTCGGGGAGGATACGTGGAACGCCTGAAGGGAATCGGGGTCTCTGGTGGGGTCGCCGTCGGCGCCGCGCTCGTCGCCATCCAGCGAACGCAGGTCATCCGGTTCCCGATTGCACCAGACCGTGTCTCCCGGGAACTGTCCGCGCTGGAGCGGGCGCGTCGGCGGTCTCACGAACAGCTGGTGGGGATTCGCGCGCGCATCGCCGGCCTGCGCGGGCAGGAACTCGCGGCCATCTTCGACGCCCAGTTGCTCATCCTCGATGACCCGATGCTGGTGGGCCGGGCGGCGACCATCGTGTGCGAGGAGCGTGTCAACGCCGAGTGGGCGGTGCAGCGCGCCTTCGACGAACTGGCGGCCGTGTTCAACGATGTGGCGGATCCGTACCTGCGGGAGCGCAAGGGCGATCTCCACGACGTCGCGGGCCGCCTCCGCATGAACATGCGGGGAGAGAAGGGCGGCGCCCGCGATCTGCTGCACGACCTCGATACGCCGTGCGTGCTGGTCGCCGACGAGCTGACGCCATCGGTGGTGGCCCAGCTCGACTGGACGTGCATCCGTGGCTTCGCCACCGACGCGGGCAGTCGCACGTATCACACCGCGATCCTCGCGCGGTCGTTGGGGGTGCCCGCGGTGGTCGGGCTCCACGATGTCAGCCAGCGCATCCCACCCGGCGCCGCGGTCGTGATCGACGGCGACACGGGCGACGTGATCATCGACCCCTCGCCGGCCGACCGGCAGGCGGCGGCCTCTCGTGTGCGACAGGAGGAGCGCCCGACCGCCACGGCAGCGGGTGGGCCCGCGATCACCCGCGACGGCGTGCGCGTGACGCTGCAGGCCAACATCGAGCGGCCCGAGGACGTCGGTGCCGTGCTGGCTGCCGGGGGCGAGGGCGTCGGGCTCTTCCGCTCCGAGTTCCTGCTGTCCGGGGGACCTCCGGACATGGCCGGTGAGGATGAGCAGTATCACCTCTACCGGCAGGTCGTCGAGCGGATGGCGCCGCGTCCCGTCACGATCCGGACGTTCGACATCGACGAGCACCAGCTCGTCCGACCGCCGGTCGATGCGGCACTCGACGCGCGCTGGTTCAGCGAGCAGGAGCGCCCCGGGCACGCAGGTCTGCGCGGCATCCGGTTCGGCCTGGCGCATCCGGCGATTTTCAAGACGCAGCTTCGGGCGCTGCTGCGCGCGGCCGTGCATGGCTCGCTTCGGGTGATGTTCCCGTTCGTCTCGTCAGTGCAGGAGGTGCGTGCCGCGAAGGCACTGCTCGAGGAGGCGCGTTCGGAGTTGCAGGCACGCGGCATCGAGGTGCCCTCCGTTCCTGTGGGCATCATGATCGAAGTGCCGTCCGCGGCGTTCACCTCGGCGATGCTTGGCCGTGAGTGCGACTTCTTCACGATCGGCACGAACGATCTGATTCAGTACACGCTGGCGGTCGACCGCACGGACGAGCGCGTGTCCGACCGGTACGAGCCGCTCCACCCGGCGGTCCTGAAGCTGCTGCGGTTGATCCGCCGGGGCGCGCAGCGGAACGGCATCCCCGTGTCCCTCTGCGGAGAGATGGCGTCGGATCCGCTGTTGCTCCGCCTGCTGCTCGGGTGCGGCCTGACCGAGTTCAGCATGACGCCCGGTGCGCTGCCAATGGCCCGTCGAGTCATTGCCGACGTCGAAGTCCGTGACATGCAGCGCGTCGCGGCGCGCGTGCTCGCGCTCGGCACGGTGGAGGAGATCGAGCGGTGCCTCGTGGACGCCCTCGGCGGTTCGCGGGAACCGCGTCCGGTCGGGATACCCTAGGTGTGTGCGGTGTTGTCCGGCAGCAGACCGGCGCCGCGACGGACCTGTGACAAAGGACGATAACGTGACGCGTGTTGAGAAGCCGTGGGGGTACGAGCTCCACTGGGCCAAGACGGAACGCTATGTGGGGAAGGTGCTGCACATCACGGCGGGGCATGCGCTCAGCCTGCAGTACCACCGGATCAAGGACGAGACGATCTACCTGCAGTCGGGGCGGCTGCTGTTCGAGATCGAGGTGAACGGTACCTTGACGCCGCAGGAACTGCGGCCGGGCGACGCCGTGCACGTCGCTCCGAACACCGTCCATCGGATGACGGCGATCGAGGACTGCGACGTGATGGAAGTGTCGACGCCTGAACTTGACGACGTGGTGCGGCTCGAGGACCGGTACGGCCGCGCGGAACAGAAGGGGCAGTAGGTCGCTGGTCGCTCGCGGGAACCGGCCGGACCTGCAGGCACGGCCGATTCCCGTTCGGAGAGATCCGAGAGGCGGACGCTAGAAGGGGATCTCGTCGTCCGTGAACGGCTCCATCGGCGGTTCGTCCCCGCCTCCGGACATCTGTGATCCGCCGCGGTCCATCGAGCGCCCGCCGCCGGCGGCGCCGCCGCCCCCGCCGAGCAGGGTGATGCGGTCAGCCTTGATCTCGGTTGTGTAGCGCTTCTGGCCGTCCTTGTCGTCCCACTGGCGGGTCTGCAGGCGTCCCTCGACGTAGATCTGCTTCCCCTTCGTCAGGTATTCCTGCAGGCTCTCTGCCTGCTTGCCCCAGAGCACGATGCGGTGCCACTCGGTCTTTTCCTGACGCTGGTTGTTACGGTCGTTCCAGATCTCGGTGGTTGCCAGGTTGAGGGTGGCGACCGCCGCCCCGCCGGGGGTGTACCGAAGCTCGGCGTTCTTCCCGAGATTTCCGACCAGGATTACCTTGTTGACGCTGCCCATCTGTATCCTTTCGGACGGGTACGAACCCGTCCCTGCGCGTGGCGTCACGCCACGCGTGCCTCATCACACTACTGCCACCCCCTGACAGGGGAGGTCATGTCCGCTCAGGGACGACGCGCGCCCAGGCGCTCGATGCTCTGACGAGAGAGCCGGCCCGCGTCGCTGTCCGGGTAGGACCGGACA
>CANIAI010000187.1 GCA_947465275.1 Acidobacteriota bacterium
CCTCGGCTGGCGACGCAGCCCGCGGTGCAGGCGCTCCGGTTATGCACGACCTGTGACTGCTGTCTGGCGTGAGCCTCTGACGCCGTAGCCCAAAGCGCCCCCGCACGCGTGACGCCGATGAAGGCGCGGGCGGGGCGGAGGCGCCGGATGAGCGCCGCCTGTGCCAGGCCGACGCGCCGCGACGCGCGATGCAGGGAGCAGGAACGGGCGCGCAGCGATTCACCCGAACGCGTTCCGCCCCTGCGTTTCAGGGCGGGCGAATCAGCTCGAACGTGTCTCGCGCCTGACGACCGGCGCCGCGGATCCGGAACTACGCGTTCGGGGAGCGGAAGCGTACGAGCGGAGCGACCGTTCCCGGCCGCAGCACCGAAGGCGCGCAGCCGGCGCCGCCGTCCCGGCTGCGTCCCCGGAGTGCGTGCCGCGATGGTGGTACGCCGTCGTTCAGCGCGCGAGCGGCGCGAAGTATCCCTGCCGCGCCAGCAGCCGCACTCCGGACAGCCCGGGCTTGCGCACGCGCACCTCGAGCGTGCGCCACGTCCCGTCCTGCTTCGTGTTCGTCGACAGGAACCCGAGCGTGTACTGCCCGCGGATCTGCTGCACCACCCGCTCGTAGGCCGCCTCGACATCCTTCATCGACGACGGGAAGAACGCCTGTCCCCCGCTCGCGCGGGCGATCTGTTCCAGGCGTCGTCGCTGCTCGAGCCGCGCGCGCGCCGGCTGGTGTTCGAGGAAGCCGACGGCGTAGATGGTGACCGGCGACGCCTTAACCAGCGTGAGCACCTCGTCGAAGCGGCTGCTGCTCCGCGTGTCCCCCCCGTCGGTGTAGAGCAGCAGGATCGTCCGGCCGTCGTCATCGCTGGCGCTGTCCAGGTAGGTACCCAGCGCGTCGTACATCGCCGTCTCGCCCGCCGGCTTCCCCGCCCGGATGCGTTCGACCATCCGCGGGAAGTCGCCCTGCCCATAGCGCGCGATGCGCACCTCGGTCGCGAACTCGACGAGCGCCATGTCTTTCGCGTCGGGGAACGTGTTCAGGAAGCGCACGGCGGCCGACCGGGCCAGGCCGATGTCGTCGCGCATGCTCCCGCTGGTGTCGAAGAGCAGCCCCAGGTGGAGCGGCGGCGCCGGGTCGACCACGTCGCTCCCACGCGCGAAGGTGCGGATGAGCTGCGGACGGCCGTCCTCGAGCAGCTCGAAGTCGTCGGCGGACAGGTCGGTGACGACCCGCCCGGCTCGATCGCTGACGGTCACCCCGATGGTGGCCAGCTCGATTCCGCCCCGGAACGACGTCTGCGCATCAGGGCGAGCGCCGAGGCGGGCGGCGGCGCACGCCAGCACGGCGAGGAGGACGAGGGAGGCCCGTCTCACGGCTGCATCCTACCGCCAATGGGGCAGCATGGGTCGATCCATGCAGCGATGCACCCGTGCGACCGAGACACGACAGAAGTGTCAGGTCACGACGGGTACTGGTAGCCCATCCGTTCGGCCACGCCGGACCGGGACGTGCGTATAATCGGGCTGCGGGGTCATTCGCCTGCGGTCCCCCCGCGATCGGAATACATGCCTGGTCCACTCCGATGTCTCGCCGTCTGCCAGTCCGAAACCTTTGTTCGGATGCTGGATGAAGCTCTGCAGACGAGCTTCGATGTCGACTTCCTCATCGAGAGCAAGCCGATCGCGCGACGGCTCCACGATGGGGGCCTGAGCATCACGGCGGCCGATCCGCGCCGCACCGACACCTATCTCAAGGCCGACCTGACGCCCGGCACCTGCGTCATCGTCGAGGACAGCGGACGCCGCAGCCTCCGCAAGGCGCTCGAGGCGATTCGCGACGCCGGCGGCACCCTGGTCTACGTCGTGGCGGTCGGCGCGCCGAACTTCGCGAAACGCGAGGCCGAGCTCAAGGTCGCCTTCCCCGAACTCAGCTACCTCCCCCTCTCCGAGCTCTTCGCCTCGTCCCTGGCCACCGAATTCAGCCGCTCCTTCAGCCGCCTCCGCGTCCAGCAGTACCAGCGCTTCTTCAGCGACGCCGACAAGGTGCTGATCCTGCTGCACAACGATCCGGATCCGGATGCGATGGCGAGCGGCCTCGCGCTGCGCAGCATCCTGCACCGCACGCGGCAGACGGCGGTGATCGGCGCGCTGCACGGGGTGACGCGGCCCGAGAACCAGCGGATGCAGCACCTGCTCGACATCCACATCGAGATCATCAAGCCCGAGCAGCTCTCGAGCTTCGACCGCATCGCGATGGTCGACGTGCAGCCGCACTACTTCCACGGCATCCTGAGCCACGCCGACCTGGTGATCGACCATCACCCGGAGCAGGCCGGCTACAACGCGGTCTACAAGGACATCCGCACGTCCTACGGCTCGACCTCGACGATCCTCTGCGAGCACCTGCGGGCGGTCGACGAGAAGATCTCGGAGCGCGTCGCGACCGCGATGCTCTACGCGATCAAGTCGGACACGCTCTTCTTCAACCGCCAGGCGAACCCGGTCGACATCGACGCCTTCTCCTACCTCTACCCGCTGGCCGACGCGATGCTGGTGCGGAAGATGGAAGGCGCGGAAATCACGCTCGAGCGGCTGGACTACGTCATTCGCGCGCGCCAGCAGGCGCGCATGGCCGACCAGGTGTTCTGCACCTTCCTCGGCAACCTGCCGCGCGAAGACTTCATCCCGTACGTCGCCGACTTCTACCTCTCGCTCGAGAACGTGAAGTGGACGATCGTCGCCGGCATCGTCAACGACTCGCTGGTGATGTCGGTGCGGAACCTCGGCTTCCAGAAGAACGCCGGTGAGTTCGTGCGGAAGTACTTCGCCCACCTCGGCAGCGCGGGCGGCCATCGGGCGATGGCCAAGGCGGTGGTGCCGCTGCGCGCGTTCCGCGACAAGTTCGGGAACCTGCAGGCCGAGGAGTTCACCGAGAAGGTGCTGGGGCTCGCGCACGAGTTCCTGCATGACTCGCCCGCCGGCAAGCACCTCGCGAAGGTCTAGGGCTCCGGCTCGACCGCCGCGCCCAGCTGCTCCCCGCTCGCCCCGACCACCGGTTCGATGAACTGGCGGTACGCATCCTCGTACCCCTGACGCAGCAGGTCGTCGATCGTGTGCTCACGATCGGAGGACTCGTCGTACGTGCCGCCGAGGTCGAACGGGCCAACCGGATTGTGCTCGGGCGCGATGAGGTAGACGGCGTCGAACCGCGGACGCGCGGCGTCGAGCGCATCGTGCAGCGCGGCCGCCTCGGTCGCGACGAGTGACTCGCCCAGCCGGCTGCGCAGGTCGAGACGCGGGGCCTGCAGCCGGTGCGGTGACAGCACGGGCGAGACCGCGCTGACGACGATCAGCTGCACGACGCCGGCGGCGTCGAGTTCGGTCAGGAGCCGGCCGGCGGCGCCCGGGCGGTCGCACAGCCGGTGCGTCTCACCCCGCCAGTAACTGTCGGGCGGGAAGACGACCGGATGCGGGTCGGCGACGAAGCCGGGTGTGAGCGCGGCACTCACGAGGTCGAACGTGAGGTCGCGTCCACTCCCCGCGATGTCGAGCACCTCGGCATTCCGTTCGCGGTCGGGGTGCGGCGCGAGGAACCCCTCGCGGTGCGGCTCACGCAGCAGCGCGGCCACCTGGTCGCGCCGCGCGTCGAGGTCGGTGGCCGCGATCATCAACTCGCGGAAACCCGGCTGCCCCAGGTTCTCGGTCAGCACCTCGGCGTACCGGCGGCTCAGCGCGATTCGCCCCGGCATCTCGGCCGACGCGGCGCCCCGAATCAGCTCCCACACGGACGACGCCACCGCCTCGCGCATCGGGCGGGTGTCGAGCGGACCGGTGAGCAGGTACCACCCCCAGCCGGGCCCGCGCGTCCGCCGCGTGCGCGCGCCGTCGCGCCGCGCCCGCACGAAGCCGGTCAGCAGCAGGACGACGATCGCGAGCAGGATGAAGAGGGCGAGGCGCGGGATGGTGGTTGGCAGGTTGGGACCGGCGAAGGCGCCGGATACCCACGCGGAATACTGGCCGACGATCGCCGACCCGAGGGAGCTGCCGAGCATCTCGAGGCCGAAGCCGATGCCGTAAACGATCGCGCCCAGCAGCATCACGACCGCCGGCGCGACGAGCACGACGCCGAGCGCGAGCGCGAGCCAGCCGGCCCAGCGCAGCGGCCAGCTCCAGCTGTAGGCGGGAGCGACCTTCGGGGCCGACCAGAGGCCGCCGCGGTCCCACAGGCGGGCGCCGCCGTCGATGGCCGCCAGCGTCGCCGTGGCCGCGCCGATACCGTGCCCGGCGACGACGTCCACCTTCACGCCCGCTTCCTGCACCGCGCGCAGCACGCCAGCGTGATAGGCACCGTGCGCACCGGTGCCCGTGAAGACGAGCGCCGTCCGGCGCCCTGGCAGGTACGGCGGGCGGATGCGGTCGCCGCGGCGGGTGACCGTCGCCACGGGACTACGCTTCGGGTTCGTGGATGGTGGTGAGCTTGAGCAGCTCGAACTGCCGGGCGCCGTTGGGCGTGGTGACGTTGATCTCGTCACCCGCTTCCTTGTTCAGGATGGCGCGGCCGATCGGCGATGAGGTCGAGATGAGTCCCTTGGTGGCGTCGGCCTCCTCGGGCATCACGAGCTGGTAGATGACCGTCTCGCCGTTCTCGGCCCGCAGGTGCACGGTCGAGCCGAAGCCCGCCTTGTCGTGCGGAATGCGGTCCATGTTCATGAGCGAAATCTCGCCGACCCGCTTCTTGAGCATGGCGATGCGGGCGTTGACGATCTCCTGCCGCTCCTTCGCCGCCTTGTATTCGGCGTTCTCGCGGAGGTCGCCAAGCTCGCGTGCGCGCTGGATCTCCTTCGGAAGCTCGATCTTCAGCTCCCGATCCAGAGCGGCAATCTCCTCGTTGAAACGCTTGAGAATACGGTCCTTCATCGCTGGAATGGAACTTTACCACGTAAAATCAGCGCGTGCCTGTGGCCGCTCGCACCATCACCAGCCGGCAGAATCCGCTCGTCGCCACATTTCGTGCGCTTGCGGCAGAGCCGGACGCCGACGGCACGCGCCTGCTGCTCGACGGCGTGCACCTGGTCCGTGACGCGCTCCGCGCCGGACTCCCCTTCGAATGCGTGGCCATCGAGACCGAGCGCCTGGCTGCGGCTGAGGACGAAGCGGGCGCCCTCGCCCGCATGCTGCTCGATGGCGGCGCCCCGGTCGTCACCGCGTCGGCCCCCGTGCTCGCCGCGATGACGCCCGTGCGGCAGCCGACCGGCATCGTGGCGATCGCGGGCCGCACGCCGGTCACCCCGACGGAGTTGATCGCCGCCTCGACCACGCCCGTCGCGCGCGGCGCCGCCGGAGGCTTCCTGCTCATCGCCGTCGACGTGCAGGACCCCGGGAACCTCGGCGCGCTGCTCCGGGCCGCGGAAGCGGGCGGGGTCGA
>CANIAI010000188.1 GCA_947465275.1 Acidobacteriota bacterium
CATGGCGCCCGAGCTCGAGAAGCCGATCACCGGCGACGATCTGGTCGCCTTCCAGCGCCTCGTCCGCAAGGTGCCGGTGGCCGACCCGGTGATGCGTCACGCGCTCGATATCGTGCGGGCGAGCCGGCCGAAGGGCGAGTCGACGTCCGACAACGTGCGGAAGTGGGTCGCCTTCGGTGCCAGCGTCCGCGCGGCGCAGTACCTCGTGCTCGGCGGCAAGGCGCGGGCGCTCACGAGCGGCCGCTATCACGTCAGCTTCGAGGACATCCGGGCGCTCGCCCACCCGGTGCTGCGTCACCGCATCATCACCAACTTCCACGCGCAGTCCGAAGGGATTACGACCGACATGCTCGTCGACCGGATCCTCGACTCGGTGCCGCTGCCGCGTTCGGGGATGTGAGGCGCATGTCATGAGCCTGCAGGCGGGGCACTCCCCGGCCGCCATTCCCGGCGCCCGCTTCATGGACCCGTCCGTGCTCGCACGGATCGGCAACCTGGAGCTGGTCGCGCGTGCCGTGGTGGACGGCTTCATCAACGGCATGCACAAGGCGCCCTATTTCGGGGCGTCGGTCGACTTTGCCGAGCACCGCGGCTACGTGCCTGGTGACGATGTGCGTCGCATGGACTGGCGCGTGTGGGCGCGGACCGACCGCTACTACATCAAGGAGTACGAAGCCGAGTCGAACATGAACTTCTCCGTCCTGATGGACGTGTCGAAGTCCATGGCCTACGGCAGCGGCTCGGTGACCAAGCTCGATTACGCGCGCATCCTGTCGGCCTGCCTGACCACGCTGGTGCACCACCAGCGCGACCGCGTCGGCTTCGTCGCCTTCGACAGCGAGATCGTCGAGCATGTGCCCCCGTCGGCGAAGCACATGGAGACGGTGCTGCACGTGCTCGATCGCCTGAAGCCCGGCCGCCCCGGCAACCTGCGCGCGCCGCTGCACCGGGTGGCGGAGCACTTCGGTCGGCGCGGCATCATCGTCCTGATTTCCGACTTCTACGAAGACCCCGAGGCGGTGATCGAGGCGATCAGCCCGCTCCGCTTTCGCGGGAACGAGCTGATCGTGTTCCACCTGCTCGACCCGGCGGAGCTCGACTTCAGCTTCACCGACGCCTCGGCCTTCGAGGACCTCGAGACCGGTGAGCAGATGCCGGTCGTGCCCGACGGCCTGCGCGAGGAATACCGGGCGCTCGTCCAGGCGCACATCGCGGCGCTGCAGCAGCGCTGCGCCGAGGTGCGGGTGGACTACAACATGCTCGACACCTCGAAGCCGCTCGACCACGCGCTGTTCCGCTTCCTGAGCGCGCGTGAGCGGAAGATGAGGGCGCGCCAGTGAGTTTTCTCGCTCCGCTGTTTCTCGCCGGGCTGGCGGCGCTCGCGATTCCGGTGCTGCTGCACCTGATCCAGCGCGAGAAGAAGCAGATCGTCCACTTCCCGTCGCTGATGTTCGTGCGGAAGATCCCGTACAAGTCGGTGCAGCGCCGGCGCATCCACAACTGGCTGCTGCTGGCCATCCGGCTGGCGGCGCTGCTGCTCATCGTGGCGGCGTTCGCGCGACCGTTCTTCAGCGCGGCCACGCAGGCGGCCGTGCCGGGCACCGGCGCGCGGGAACTGGTGGTGCTGCTCGACCAGAGCCTGAGCATGGGCTACGGAGACCGGTGGGACCGCGCCCGCGCGGCCGCGCGTGAGGCGCTCTCGGCGCTCGGGTCGTCGGACCGTGGCTCGGTCGTCCTCTTCTCCTCGTCCGCCGAGATCGCCGTGCGGTCGTCGGCCGAGCAGAACCGCCTGCAGGGGGCGATTCCCTCGACGCCGCCAACGGCCGGCGGCACCCGCTACGCGCCGGCGCTCAAGGTGGCCGGTTCGATCCTCGGCGAGTCGACGCTGCCGCGGCGCGAGGTGGTGCTGATCAGCGACTTCCAGCGCGGCGGCTGGCGTGGTGAGGAAGGGGCGAAGCTGCCGGTCGGCGCGACGCTCACGCCGGTGTCGGTCGCCGGGCCCACCGTGCAGCCGAACCTCGCGGTGACCTCGCTCTCGATGGCGCGCTCGACCTTCTCGAATCAGGAGCGGGTCACGGTCACGGCGGCGCTGGTCAACCGGAGCGACGCGGCGGCCTCGGCCGTGCCCGTCGCCCTCGAGTTCGGCGGCCGGGCCGTGCAGACCGAGACGATCGACCTGCCGGCGAACGGCACCGCGTCGGTCAGTTTCATGCCCGTCACCGTCACCGGTGACTTCATGCGCGGCACGGTACGGGTCGCCAACGACGGGCTGTCGCTCGACAACACCTTCGCGTTCGTCCTCTCGCCCTCGCAGCCGGTGCGCGTCGTCCTGGTGGATCGCGGCGGCAACACGGCGCTCTACCTCACCCGGGTGCTCGGCGTCGGCGAGAGCCCGCGCTACGAGACGGTCGTCCGCGGGCCGGACGAGGTGTCGGATCAGGACCTGCAGCGGAGCGCGGTCGTCGTGCTGAACGACGTGCCGGTCTCGACCGGGCTCGCGCGGCGCCTGCAGCGGTTCGTGGAGGCGGGTGGCGGCCTGTTCATGGCGGCCGGCCCGCGTGCCGCGTGGCCGGCCGAGGGCGACATCCTGCCCGCCACCCTCCTGGGTCCGGTCGACCGTTCCCGCGGCGACGCGGCCCGCATCGGCACCCTCGAGCTGGGCCATCCGGTGTTCGAGATCTTCCGCGCGCCGCGCAGCGGTGACTTCTCATCGGTGCGCGTCTACGGTTACCGGACGGTCACCCCGACCGCCGACGCCCAGGTGCTCGCCCGCTTCGATGGCGGGGCGCCGGCGCTGGTCGAGCGGCGGGTGGGCACCGGCCGCGTGCTGCTCTGGGCGACCGGTCTCGACCTCGCCTGGAGCGACCTGCCGATCAAGCCGGTCTTCCTGCCGTTCGTCCACCGGTCGATGCAGCACCTCGCCGCCTGGCGGGAGCCGTCGCCCTGGATGTCGGTCGGACAGGTGCTCGACACCGACGTGACCAGCCGCGCGATCGCCCAGCCGGGCGCGAAGGTCGCCCTGACCCCCTCGGGCAAGCGGCTCGCGCTCGAGGACGAAGGGAGTCCGGTGCTCGAGCTCGCCGAGCAGGGGTTCTACGAGATCCGCCGGCAGGCGCGGTCCGGTGGTGACACCGAGGCCGCCGTGGTGGCGAGCAACCCCGACCCGGCCGAGTCAGACCTGACCGCGATGGACCCGCGCGACATCGTCCTCGCCACCGCCGCCGACACGGGCGGTGCCCAGGGGGCCGCCCCGACCGTTCCGCTCACCCCCGAAGCCCGGGAGAAGCAGCAGCGGGTCTGGTGGTACCTCCTGTGCGTGGGCGTCCTGCTCCTGGGCGCCGACACCGTGTTGTCGAACCGGCTGGGGAAAGCCTGACGCCCGGTCCTTGGGACTGGGCGTATCCTGATGCAACGAAACGAGGCGCTCGATGAACGACAGCCCGCGTCCTGACCAGCAGCCGAACGACCTGCTCGGCATCATCAGCCACGTCCGCCGCCGCTGGCGGACCAAGCTCGTGGTGCGCGGGGCCGTCACGGTCGCCCTCATCTGCGCCGTGCTCTTCTTCGCCGCCGCCTGGCTGCTCGAGTGGGCCCGCTTCAGTGGTCCGGCCATCATCGGGGCGCGCGTGGTCCTGCTGGCGGCCGCCGTCGCCTCGATCGGCTGGTTCCTGGTGCGCCCGATTCGCCGGCAGGTCACCGACGAGCAGGTCGCCCTCTATCTCGAGGAACGCGAGCCGTCGCTGCAGGCCAGCCTCGTCAGCGCCGTCGAGGCGAGCCGCGAGGGGCGTGCCTGGGAATCGAGCGCCCTCGTCCGCAAGCTCGTGCAGCAGGCCATCGAACGCTGCACCGAGGCGGGCGCCCTGGCGCGTGTGGAGCGGCTCCCGATCCAGCGCTACGCATCGGCGCTCGGCGCCATCGCCGTCGTCGCCATCCTCGCCGTCGCCTTCGGGCCCGCCTTCCTCCGGAGTGCCCTGTCGGCCATCCTGCTCGTGCAGCGGTCGGTTGAAGCCGCGGCGCCCTATCGCATCGAGGTGACGCCCGGGAACGCGTCGATCCCGAAGGGGGCCGATCAGGCGGTCAGCGCGAAGCTCGTCGGCTTCGACGCGGCCGACGCCAGCGTCATGGTGCGCCGCGCGCCCGCCGAGAAGTTCGAGGCGCTCCCGCTCCTGAAGAGCGAGGGGGGCGACTACGAGGCGATCCTCTTCGACGTCACCGGACCCGTCGAGTACTACGTCGAGGCTGAGGGCGTCCGCTCGTCCACCTTCACGCTGCAGGTGGTCGACATTCCGTACGCCCAGCGCATCCAGCTCGAATACCGGTTCCCCGCCTACACGGGGCTCGACCCCCAGGTGATCGAGGACGGCGGCGACGTCGCCGTCCTGCGCGGCACCGAGGTGCACCTCCGGGTGTTCCCGACGATGAAGACGCCCGGCGGGGGCATCGCGCTGAACGACAAGGACCGCATCAACCTCGGCGCTCCCGACAAGGAGGGCGCGCTGGCCGCCAGCTTCGTCGCGCGGGAAGACGGCTTCTACCACGTCGAGCTGATCGCGCCGACCGGCGAGAAGGTCACCGCGTCGCCGCGCTACACGATCGATGTGCTGACCGACGGCGCCCCGACGGTGTCGTTCGGCCGTCCCGGCCGTGACACGTCGGCGTCGGCAATCGAGGAAGTGTTCGTCGAGGCGAACGCGCAGGACGACTTCGGCGTCCGCGACCTCGAGCTCGTCTTCTCGGTCAACGGCGGTCCCGAGAAGACCGTGAAGCTGTATGGCGGCGCCGGCAAGCGGCTGTCCGAGGTGACCGCCGGGCACACCTTCTACCTCGAGGAGCTCGGGGTGCAGCCGGGTGACGCGGTCTCCTACTACGCCCGCGCGAACGACAACGGCGTCAGCGGCGGCCAGGGGGCGACCAGCGACCTCTACTTCCTGCGCATCCGGCCGTTCAAGCAGGACTTCCGGCAGGCGCAGTCGCAGGGCGGCGGCGGTGGCGGCGGGGGTGGCGGTGCCGACCAGGTCGACGCGCTCTCCGAGCAGCAGCGCCAGATCATCTCGGCGACCTTCAACGTGCAGCGCGATCGCAAGACGTTCACGCCGGCCAAGCTGCGTGAGAACTCGACCGTGGTGGGGCTGTCGCAGTCGCGACTGCGCGAGCAGGTCGAGAACCTGATCACGCGGATGAACAGCCAGCTCGTGCAGCAGGACCCGGCGTTCGCGAAGATCGTCCAGGCGCTGCCGCAGGCGGTGGCTGCCATGAAGGACGCCGAGGCCCAGCTCGCGAAGGTGAGCCCCGAGGCGGCGCTGCCGTCCGAGCACAAGGCGCTGCAGATCCTCCAGAAGGCCGAGGAGGAATACCAGATCCAGGTGCAGTCGCAGCAGGGCGGCGGTGGTGGGGGCGGGGGCGGCTCGCAGC
>CANIAI010000189.1 GCA_947465275.1 Acidobacteriota bacterium
GCTGTGGCATCTGCATGCTCCGCGCGCCGGGCTCTGCATGGCGCGTTCCGGGCACGTGGTTTGGAAGCCCACCCGCAGGGGGTGCGGTATGCAGACGGCCGACGGCGCCGTCAGGCGCGGCGACGGGAAGGCCCGGAGCGGGGAGCGCCTGCCCGATGAGATGTGGCACTCCACGCTGTCGCGCGTGCGGGCCGAGTTTCGTGAGATGCCGTGCCTTCGCGTGACAGAGGAACAGGCGCGGGCGTTCCTGGGCCTCCACGAACCGGTGCTGCAGTGGGTGCTCGGCGGCCTGGCGCGCGAGGGGTTCCTCGTCCGTACGGAGTCGGGGGAGTACGTGCGGCGCGCCGATGCGCCCTGACGCGTCCTGACGCGCCGTAACGCGGCCGGGCGCGGCCCTGACGGCTAGGAGGGCGCGCCGAAGAGCGTCGCCAGCGCGTCAGCGGAGAGCCGTGTGGCTGCCGGCACCAGCCCGACCGCGGCGGCCGCCATGCCGAGCACGTCGGCGGCGGTGCGCCCCGCCGCGCGCAGCTCGCGGATACCCGTGTCGCCCGCCGACTTGCTCAGCTTCCGGCCGCCCTCGTCGACGATCAGCGGGTGGTGCAGGAAGCGCGGAGGATCGAGACGGCCCAGCAGGCGCGCGAGCGCGATCTGGCGTCCGGTCGAGTCGAGCAGGTCGTCGCCCCGGATGACCAGCGTCACGCCGTGGCGCAGGTCGTCGACCGTCACCGCGAACTGATAGGTCCAGTGTCCGTCGCGGTCGCGGATGAGCAGGTCGCCGCCCTGCGCGGCCGGCCGCTGCGTCTGCGGCCCGAGCGCGAGGTCCTCGAACACCTCCGTCGTGTCCGGCAGCCGGACCCGGAGTGCGAGTGAGTCTGCCTCGGTGAGGCCGCGATCGCGGCAGCGTCCGGGGTACGGCCCCGCGCCGATCTCGCGGCGTGAGCAGGTGCACGTATAGACCTGCGCGCCGCCGCGCAGCCGTGCCAGCGCCTCGGTGTACGCCTCGGGCGCGTCGCTCTGGCGCGTCACGGGCCCGCCCTCGAGCCCCAGCCAGGCGAGATCCTCGAGGATGCCCGCCTCGTAGGCCGGCCGGCAGCGGATGCGGTCGTGGTCCTCGATGCGCACCTGCACCCGTCCGCCCGCCGCGCGGGCGATACCCCAGACGTAGATCGCGTTCACCACGTGTCCCAGGTGCAGGTGCCCCGTCGGTGACGGGGCGAACCGCGTCACCGGGGGCGGCGCGGGCGGGCGCAGCGGACTAAGATCGGGCAGGCGAGGCATCGACGACACCGATGGTACGGAAGACGAGGCACGGGCACCAGTGATCCGGTGGCTGACGGGCGACGACCCGTTTCCCCCCGTGGAGCAGGCGCTGATCGACCCGAACGGGCTCGTCGCGGCCGGGGGCGACCTGTCGCCGGCCCGCCTGGTCGCGGCGTACGCGCGCGGCATCTTCCCCTGGTTCAACGAGGACGATCCGGTGCTCTGGTGGAGCCCCGACCCGCGGATGGTGCTCTTCCTCGACGAGGTCCGGATCACCCGCTCCCTCGGCAAGGTGCTGCGCAACGGCCCCTTTCGCGTGACGCTCGACACCGCGTTCCGCGACGTGATGCTCGGCTGCGCCGAGCCGCGCCCCGATCAGGAGGGCACCTGGATCACCGAGGAGATGCTCGACGCCTACGGCGCCCTTGCCGCCCGCGGCCTGGCGCACTCGGTCGAGGTCTGGGAGGGCCCGGAACTCGTCGGCGGCCTCTACGGCGTGGCGCTCGGCCGGATGTTCTACGGGGAGTCGATGTTCAGCCGCCGCAGCAACGCCTCGAAGGTGGCGCTCGTGCGCCTGGCCGGGCAGCTGGCGCGCTGGCGGTTCGAGCTGGTCGACTGCCAGATGTCGACCGACCACCTCGCCTCGCTCGGCGCACGGGGGATTCCGCGCCGCGACTTCGTCGCCCGCGTCGACCGGCTGGTCAGGCTCGACCCGGTGCCCGGTCCCTGGCGGTTCGACGAGTACAATTGATCGATGGCCGATCCCTCGATCCGTGAAGATATCCTCACCGGCGAGCGGCAGGCCACGCGGCTGCAGCGGCCGCGGATGTGGCGCGTGCTCCTGCACAACGACGACTACACCACGCAGGAATTCGTCGTGTTCGTGCTGGAGACGATCTTTCACAAGGCGCATGGGGAGGCGTACCGCATCATGATGCAGGTGCATCGCTCCGGGCTCGGCCTCGCCGGGATCTACACGCACGACGTCGCGGATACGAAGCTCCGGGCCGTGAAGTCGCTCGCCGAGGAGCACGAATTTCCGCTGCTCGTCACCATGGAGCCCGAGCCGGAAGAGGGAGGGTCGTAACGTGAGCAAGCCGCCGGTCCCGTTCGCCCCCGAGACGCTCGACGCGATTCAGCGCGCCTTCCGCCTCGCCACCGACCGCCGCCACGACACCGTCGGGCTCGAGCACCTGCTGCTCGCGCTGCTCGACGAGCCGCAGGCGCGCCGCCTCCTCGCGACATGCGGCGTCAGGCTCGACGTGCTGCAGTCGCAGGTCGACGAGGTGCTGCTGAAGGCGTTCACGCCGGTGCCGACCCCGACATCGGTCGAGCCCGAGCCGTCGCTCGGCTTCGACCGCGTGATCCAGCAGGCGATGGTGCACGCCGCCGTGTCGAGCGCGAAGCATGTCGACAGTGGCAGCCTGCTCGTCTTCATGCTGCAGGAAGACGAGAGCCATGCCGCGTTCTTCCTCAGGAACCAGGGTGTCGATCGGCTGACGCTGCTGCGGGTGATCTCGCATGGGGCCCAGGAGCCCGGCGCGATGCCCGCCGACGCCGAGGGTGACGACGCGCCACCGCCGCCAGACCCGCTGCAGGCCTACGCGACCGACCTCATCGCGCGCGCCGAAGAGGGGGGCATCGACCCGCTGGTCGGGCGCCGCCTCGAACTCGAGCGGATGATCCAGGTGCTCTGCCGCCGCCGCAAGAACAACCCGCTGCTCGTCGGCGAGCCGGGCGTGGGCAAGACGGCGCTCGCCGAGGGATTGGCGCTGCGCATCCACGAGGGCGACATCCCCGAGGTGCTCAAGGACGCCAGGGTCTACGCCCTCGACCTCGGCGCGCTCGTCGCCGGCACGCGCTACCGCGGTGACTTCGAGGAGCGGATCAAGCAGGTGCTCGACCGGCTCGCCGAGGAGCCGAACGCGATCCTTTTCATCGACGAGATCCACTCGCTCGTCGGCGCCGGGGCGGCGTCGGGCGGCTCGATGGACGCCGGCAACCTGCTCAAGCCGGCGCTCGCGAGCGGCGCGCTCCGCTGCATCGGGTCGACCACGTTCACCGACGTCAAGGCGTCGTTCGACAAGGACCGCGCGCTCGCGCGGCGGTTCCAGAAGATCGACGTGCTCGAGCCGACCGAGCCCGAGGCGCTCGAGATCCTGAAGGGGCTGCGCCCGTATTACGAGACGCACCACGGCGTGGAGTACAGCGACGAGGCGCTCGAGGCGGCCGTCGCGCTGTCGGCGAAGCACCTCAAGGACCTGCACCTGCCCGACAAGGCGATCGACGTGATCGACGAGGCGGGGGCCGCGCAGAAGCTGCTGCCGAAGGACGAGCGCCGCGGGAAGATCGAGGCGGCGCAGGTCGAGGCGATCGTCGCGAAGATGGCGCGCGTGCCGGTGCAGGCGGTCTCGAGCGACGATCGGCAGGCGCTCGCCACGCTCGATGCCGAGCTGAAGCGCGTGATCTTCGGGCAGGACAAGGCGATCGACGAGATGACCTCGGCCATCCGCCTGTCGCGCTCGGGGCTGCGCGCCGCCGACAAGACCATCGGCAGCTTCCTGTTCGCCGGGCCGACGGGCGTCGGCAAGACCGAACTCGCGCGGCAGCTCTCGCGCATCCTCGGCGTCGAGTTCCTCCGCTACGACATGTCCGAGTACATGGAGAAGCATGCGGTGTCGCGCCTCATCGGCGCGCCGCCCGGGTACGTCGGGTTCGAGGAGGGCGGGCTGCTCATCGACGCGGTGCGGAAGTCGCCGCACGCCGTGCTGCTGCTCGACGAGATCGAGAAGGCGCACCCCGACATGTTCAGCATCCTGCTCCAGGTGATGGACCACGCGACGCTGACCGACTCGCACGGACGCAAGGCCGACTTCCGCCACGTGATCCTGATCATGACGACCAACGCCGGCGCGCGCGACCTGTCGGACCGGCGCCTGGGCTTCGCCGAGGCGGGGCAGGGCGGCTCGTCGCGCGGCGCGCTCGAGCGGACCTTCACCCCGGAGTTCCGCAACCGGCTCGACGCGACCATCACCTTCAACGCGCTGGGCAGCGCGGAGATCGAGCGCGTCGTCGAACGGCAGCTCGACGAACTGCGCGTGCTCGTCACCGCGCGCGGCGTCACGCTCGACGTGGAGCCGGCGGCGAAGGCGTGGCTCGCCGTGAAGGGATTCGACCGCGCGTTCGGCGCGCGGCCGATGGCGCGCCTGATCGAGCGGAGCATCAAGAAGCCGCTGTCGGAGGCGCTGCTGTTCGGCGGCCTGCGGCACGGCGGCACGGCGCGGGTCGTCGTCGACGGCGATGCCCTGGCGGTGCGCGTACCCGAGGCCGTCGAGGACCAGGCCTGACATGTCCATCTCCGAGATCCGGCGTGACTTCGCCGGCGACCTCTTCGACGTCGGCACCGCCGATGCCGACCCGCTGCGGCAGTTCGCGATCTGGTTCGAGCAGGTCTGGAACGCGGAGGTCGATTCGACGGCGATGACGCTCGCCACGGCAGACGCGACGGGCCGGCCGTCGGTGCGGCTCGTGCTGCTCAAGGACGTCGACGCGCGCGGCTTCGTCTTCTACACGAACTACGAGAGCCGGAAGGGGCGCGACATGGCGCAGAACCCCCAGGTGGCGCTCGCGTTCTACTGGCCATCGGTGAACCGCCAGGTGCGCATCGAGGGACGGGTCGAGCAGGTGGAGGCGTCCGAGTCGGACGCCTACTTCGCCTCGCGTCCGCCCGACAGCCGCCTCGCCGCGCTCGTCTCGCCGCAGAGCCGGCAGGTCGACAGCCGCGAGTGGCTCGAGGCGCAGTTCGCGGCGCTCAAGGCGCGCCACCCGGACGGCGAGGTGCCGCGTCCGCCGTTCTGGGGCGGCTACCGCGTCGTGCCCGATACGATCGAGTTCTGGCAGGGGCGCCCGAACCGGCTGCACGACCGCGTCCGCTACGAGCGGCACGCCGACGGGAGCTGGTCGCGCGCTCGGCTCGCGCCGTAAGGCGGGTGTCTCGCGCCGTGGCGCGGGATCTGATATCGTCCGCCCCACGGCGGCGAGAGGCTGCCGTTCCGGAGACCCGGCACAGCGACCGGGGCAGCAGCGCACCATGAAGCATCCCCCCGTCTGCCAGCTCATCGAC
>CANIAI010000190.1 GCA_947465275.1 Acidobacteriota bacterium
TACGTCGTCACGATCACCGGACCGGTGCCGGCGGCGACGGTGCGCGCCTTCTCGACCAGCGCGCCGGCCGACAACCGGTTCGAGTACGACGCGTTCTCGAACACCTGGCGGCTGAACGTGCGCGCCGTCGAGCCGACCGGCGCGCCGCTGGCGGCGGGCGCCTACAACGTGCTGATCACCCCGACCCTGGCAGGCTTCGGGCCGAGCCCGCTGTTCCAGATGGTGGTGAGGTAAGGCTGTGCGGCGGGGCGAAGGCCCCGCCCGCCTAGCTGGCGCCGAGGGTGCGCAGCCGGGCGCGCGCCTCGGTGACGCGCGGGTCTTCGCTCGATGTGCCGCGGAACACGAGGTACTGACGGTACGACTCGGCGGCGCCGCTGCTCTTCATCCCCTCGCGCACCTGCGCCTGGAGGAAGTAGGCCTGCGGCAGGTACGCCCAGGTCGGCTCCTCGTCGACGAAGATCGCCAGCGCCTCGCCCCGGCGGGCGTTCAGGCAGAGGTCGAACGCCGAATCGGCCTGGATGAAGGCGCCGGCGGCCAGCGACGCGCGGCCGAGATCGAGCTGGCCGATCCAGGTGCTGAACAGCGTGTTCGCCTCGCGCAGAATCGCCATCGCCCCCCGCGCATCCCCCTTCTGCAGCGCGAGCACGCCTTCGAGGATGCGGCCGTACGCCCGCGGCTCGGCCGTGAACTCCCGGGCCAGTCCCTCGATGATCGGCATCGCCTTCGCGGCGGCGTTTCCCTCGATGTAGATACGGCCCGCCAGGAAGCGGATCTTCACCGCGCTGCTGTGCCGGAGTGCCTCGTCAGCCGCGGCGACGGCCTGGCGGGGACGCCGCCGCTCGAGCTCGGCGTTGGCGAGCGCGACCAGCTTCGCCGCCGCCGCGTCGCCGTTCATCGCGGCGAGATCCGCATCCGCCCCGGCGCGAAGGATACGCACCGCCTCGGTGAAGCGGCCCTCGGCCGCCGCCAGGTCGCCGAGCCCTGACGCCGAGAACGAGGCGCCGAGCGCACCCATGCCGCGCAGCTGCTCGTAGGTCTCGCGCGCCTGCCCGATCTGCCCCTGTCCGGTCTGGGCGAACGCGAGGGCGAGCTGCGCGTAGGCGTCGGGCCCCTTCACCGCGCGCGCCTCCTGCTCGGCCGTCAGGAAGTCACCCGCGTAGCCGGCGTAGAGCGCGAGGTTGTCGCGGAACAGCGGGTGGCTCGGGAGAATCTTCACCACCTCGCGGACTTCGTCCATCGCCCGGCGCATCTGGCGCAGGTTGGACAGGCACAGGGCGAGCTGGTTGCGGCCGCCGACGTCGCTGGGGTAACGCGCGATCAGCTCCCCGAACTCCTTCACGCACTGCTCGTAGTCGCCCGTGGCCCAGTAGGAGTAGCCGCGCGTCTGGTAGCGCTCGCGCTCGGTCATTCCGTCGAGGTGCTTCAGCGCTTCCTGCATGTAGCGCTGGTTGTCGTCGAGGCGCCCCAGGTTCCTGGAGACGATCGCGAGGATCAGGTAGCCGATGCCGAACTTGGGATCGAGCTCCACCGCCTTGCTCGCGTTCAGCCGCGCCTCGTCGAAGCGGTTGCCCGACTGGGCTTCCATCGCGCGGGCGTAGTAGCGGACGACGTCGAGCGACGTGGTCGTGAGCGACCCCATCGCGAACTGCTGCGTCGATTCCGACGACTCGTCGCCGAGCGCGTTGCGGACGCGCGTGATCAGGCGCGTCACCGTGTCGAGCACCTGATCGTCGCCGGCCGCCCGGGCGTCGGCGCTGACGATCTCGGTATCAGCGACGGTCTGCTTCGCGGTGAGCGACACGCGGTAGCCGGTCCCCTGCCGCTCGATGGCGCCCGAGAGGACGACCCCGAGCCCCTGCTGAACGGCGAGCTCGTGGGCGCCCTTCGCGTCGAGCGTCTCGCGCGGCTTCACGCCGAGGCCGCGCAGCGAGTTGCGGTCGTACGCCGTCACGAAGCCGGCGCCTTCGAGCGCGCGCTTGAGCATCGGCTCGAGCGTCCGGTCGAACGAGGCGTTGCCGGTCTGGTTGTCGAGATCGGCGATGAGCACCGACACCGGTTCGTGCACCGCGCCCGGGATGAACTGCCGCTGGTAGTAGACGAGTCCCGCGCCGATGCCCATGAGGGCGACGACGATCGCCACCAGCACCGGCATGCCGACCACGCGGCGCACGGGGAGCAAGGCGCCCGAGGCATCGAGTCGATCGAGCGCCTGCGCGAGCGCCTCGGTACTCGGGAACCGCTTCTCGCGATCGGGCTCGAGGCAGCGCGCCACCAGCTCGCCAAGCGCCGCCGGCACCGCCGGCACCACCTTCTGGATCGGGTCGGGCGGCGCCTTCATGCGCGCCTGGAGTTCGGCGATGGCGCTCTCGGCATGGGTGGACCGGTGCCGGCCCGCCATCATGTCGTACATGATCAGGCCGAGCGCGTAGATGTCGGCCCGCTGGTCGACGTCCTCACCGCGCGCCTGCTCGGGCGCCATGTACTGCACCGTGCCGACGATAGCGCCGGCTGACGTTGCCTCGGCAAACCGCGTCGCCGCGGCGCGGAAGTCGACCGGCAGCGTGGCGACCATCTCGGTCAGCTCCGGCGGCCCGCCCGTCGAGCGGGCGATGCCGAAGTCCATGATCAGCGCCTCGCCGTCCTTGCGGATCATGATGTTGGCCGGCTTCAGGTCGCGATGGACGACACCGGCCGCATGCGCGGCGAGCAAGCCGCTCACGATCGACCGGGTGACCTCGAGCGACCGGGTGACGCCCAGCGTCCCCTCCTGCTTCAGCAGGGTCGACAGGTCGACGCCGTCGACGTACGACATCGTGATGTACTTGATGCCGTCGATGTCGCCGAGGTCGTGAATGCGCACGACGTTCTTGTGCGTCACCTGCCGGGCCAGCAGCAGCTCCCGCTTGAAGCGGCGCTCGATCGCGGCGGCGGCACTCGGGTCGGCCATCACCTCGGGGCGAATCACCTTGATCGCCACCGCCTCGCCGAGTTCCGTGTCCCACGCGTGGTAGACGGCGCCCATGCCGCCTGCCCCGAGGGGGCGGATGATGTGATAGCGCGGCCCGAAGGGCTGACCCGGACGCAGCGGCCCGTCCGGGTCCGATGCCGCATTCGAGGCCGCATTGGATCCCGCATTGGATCCCGCATTGGATCCCGCATTGGATCCCGACGGCAGACTCGCGAGCGAGGTGGAGGTGGCGGCGGTGGTGTCGGTGCCCGGCTCGCGCAGGGCGGGCATGAGGCCGCCCGCGGTGCGGGGGCGCGCCGCCATCGTCAGTGCATCGTCGAAGAGCGGGTTCGCCTGGACGAACGTGGCGTACGGGTCTTCGATCCGGGCCGCGCAGGCCGGACACTGCGTCGCGGGCGGAGGCACGTCGGTGCCGCAGCGAGGGCACGTCATGCGGAAGTCCCGCTATCCTAGCACCCCGGGACACGGTTCGAGCCGTCAGGGGCCGAGGAGTCGCGCTTTCAGGCGGGCGCGCCGAAACTGCCGAGCGCCTGCGCTTCGTCCTCACAGACGGTGATCACGCTCAGGAGCCGGGCCGTGCGCAGCAGCGCGGCCAGGTGCGCGGACGGGTGCACCAGCCGAACCGCTCCGCCCTGCTTCTTCGCCGCGAGCACCACGTGCACCAGCGCGCCGAGACCGGCGCTGTCCACATACGCGAGCGCCGCCACGTCGAGCACCAGGTGCCGCACCCCCTGCCCGAGCAGCCCCAGGACGGTCGCCTTCAGCAGTTGCTCCCCGTCATCCAGCACCAGCCGTCCACCGAGCTGCAGCACCGTCGCCGGTCCCGCCATCCGTTCCGTGATCGTCATCGCGCGCGCCGCCCTCCCGGACGTACCGGCTCGCGTCTTCAACTCATGTGCCGTTCAAAAACGTGGGCTGTTTCCCTGAATCGACGTTGTTCGAAGGACGCGATCAGACATCTTCGTGCCGAGAAACGCGGCTGGACGACATTCGTGTCTGACGACGTCCTGCCCGTCGCCGGAATCGTTGGCGAACAGGGCACGTCGGCCCCTGCGCATGCCGGAACGGCGCTTGCTCAACCGTTCACGCGTCCGTTCGACGCACGCCCCCGGAGACGCACGAACCCTGGAGCCACCAGTGGAATCATCGCGAAAGCACGAGATGCAGGCGCTGGTCGAGGCCGCGCACGCCAAGTACGCCCCACACGCCACCGGCGATGTGGCGACCTACATTCCTGAACTGAGCAAGGCAAACCCGGACCATTTTGGTATCTGCACCGTCACGAGCGACGGACGCGTGTTCGAGATGGGCGACTGTGACGTGCCGTTCACGATCCAGTCGATCTCGAAGCCGTTCACCTTCGGCATGGCGATCGACGAACTCGGGCGGGACGCCGTGCTGGCGCACGTGGGCGTCGAGCCGAGCGGCGACGCCTTCAACGCGATCGAGCTGCAGAACGGCACCAACCTGCCGTTCAATCCGATGGTCAATGCGGGGGCGATCACCGTGTCGGCCCTCCTGCACAAGGCGCATGGCCCGGCGGCGCTCGATGCCCTGCTCGAGCGCTTCAGCGCGCTCGCCGGACGCCGGCTGTCGATCGATCAGGCCGTCTACGAATCGGAGCGGCGCACCGGACACCGCAATCGCGCCATCGCGCACCTGCTGCTCAACTTCGGCGTGGTCCACGAACAGGCGGAAGCGGCGCTCGACCTCTACTTCCAGCAGTGCTCGATTCTCGTCACCTGCCGCGACCTGGCCATGATGGCCGCGACGCTGTCGAACATGGGCCTGCACCCGGTGACCGGCGAGATGGTGCTGAGCGTCAACTCGATCCGCGACGTGCTGTCGGTGATGTTCACCTGCGGGATGTACGACTACTCCGGCCAGTGGGCGTTCAGGGTGGGGGTGCCGGCGAAGAGCGGCGTCTCGGGAGGCGTGATGGCGGTGGTGAACCGGCAGATGGGCATCGCCACCTACTCACCGCGGCTCGACCGCTTCGGCAACAGCGTGCGGGGCGTCGAGACCTGCGCCGACCTCGCGTCGCAGCTGGGGCTGCACGCGTTCGACTGCCTCAACATCGGGTCGGGCTTCCTCGACACGATTCTCTAGGCGATCGCCGGACGACAGCGTCAGGCCGTCAGGCGGCCCAGCATGAACTCGCGGATCGCCGGCACGCCGGTCACCGTGCGGCTGCCGATCGCGCCTGACGGGTCGATCAGCGTGGCGGCCGGCTTCATCGTCACCCCGAACGCCTCCGACACCGCGCCGTCCTCGTCGAGCAGGACGCGCGCGGTCGGCGGCAGCATCATCAGCTTCAGCTCCACCGCCTGCGCCGAGCCGCTGGCCACGACGGCAATGGTGACGGTCGAGGCGCCACGCTCCTGCCACGGGCCGA
>CANIAI010000191.1 GCA_947465275.1 Acidobacteriota bacterium
AGCTTGATCGCGGCGTGCGCCGCGTCGAGCGCGCCGACGACATCGGCCTCGGACACTTCCTTGGCCCCCGCCTCCACCATCACGATGCCGTCCTTGCTGCCGGCAACGATCAGGTCGAGTGAGCTCTGCTTGCGCTCGTCGTGGGTCGGGTTGATCAGGTACTTCCCGTCGATCAGGCCGACGCGGACGCCCGCGATCGTCTTCTCGAGCGGAATCTCGGACAGCGCCAGGGCCGCCGACGCGCCGGTGATGGCGAGCACGTCGGAGTCGTTCTCGGTATCAGCCGAGAGGACGAGCGCGATGATCTGCGTCTCGTAGCGCCAGCCCTGCGGGAACAGCGGGCGGATCGGTCGATCGATCAGCCGGCTCGTGAGGATTTCCTTTTCCGGCGGCTTGCCTTCCCGCTTGAAGAACCCGCCCGGGATGCGTCCCGAGGCATAGGTGTATTCGCGGTAGTCGACCGTGAGTGGGAGGAAATCAATGCCCTCGCGCGGACTCGCCGCATGGCAGGCGCTGACGAGCACCATGGTGTCGCCCGAGCGGACGATCACGCTGCCGTCCGCCTGCTTGGCGAGCTTGCCGGTTTCGAGGGTGATGGTGCGGGCGCCGATCTGAATCTCGCGCCTCTGGAGATTGACGTTGTGCATAAGAGTGGAGGGAGGCGTCACGCCTGCCAAACCTACTTCCGGATCCCGAGACGCTTGATGAGGTCGGCGTACCGCTGAGTGTCCTTGCTCTTGACGTAGTCGAGCAGGCGGCGGCGCTGGCCGACGAGCTTGAGCAGCCCGCGGCGCGAGTGGTGGTCCTTCGCGTGCACCTTGAAGTGCTCGGTCAGGTAGCTGATGCGCTCGCTGAGGAGCGCCACCTGGACTTCCGGCGATCCGGTGTCACTTTCGTGAGTCTTGTAGTTCCCGATGATGCCGGTCTTCTGATCCTTGGTGAACGCCACGATCTCTTCCCTCCACGCGCGGCCCAGAAGACCGGGAACCATTCCCGGCACCAGCCCGCCGTTTGTGCCTCTGTCAGGCTCTCTGTTGCTAAATCCGGTTCTGTAAAGAACTTACATTCTAAGTCAGGACGATGCGCGGGCGCAAAGATCCGTCCGGGTTGAGGATGGCGAGGCCGGCGAGGCCGCCCGTCGCGTCGAACAGGCGTACCCAGTATTCACCCGAGGGGGGGGCGGCCGGCGGCGGGGCCGGCGCCGGCACCGGTCGTCCATCCATGGGCCGCAGGTCACCGGCCCGCAGCGGCTGCCCGTGTCCGAGGCGGCGCCGTCCCTCGTCGGTGAGCTGCCCGGCGGGCATCTCGGGCAGCAGCTGTTCGAGGGGGACGAGGTGAACGGCCCCCTCGCCTGGCTGTGAGGCCTGGAGCGCCTCGAGCGTGACCGCGTCGTCGAGCGTGAAGCTGCCGCTGCCGGTGCGCCGGAGCGAGTCGAGGCAGGCGCCGCACCCCAGCCGCTCGCCGAGGTCGACGGCGAACGAGCGGACGTAGAAGCCCGCCGAGACGGTGAGCCGGACGGCGCAGCCGTCTGGACGGGGCCCCGGGCTCGTTCCGAGCAGCTCGAGGGCGGAGACGGTGACCGGCACCGGCTGCAGCGTGACCGGCTCCTGTTTCCGGGCGAGTTCGTAGGCGCGCCGCCCCTCGATCTTCTTGGCCGAGTAGGCGGGCGGCACCTGCATCTGCGGACCGCGGAGCGAGTCGAGCGCGGCGAGGAGCGCCTCGTGCGTCGGCCGCTCGGCCGACTCCCGGACGACCTGTCCCGTGATGTCGCCCGTATCAGTGACGATCCCGAAACGGATGCCCGCCTCGTAGGTCTTGTGGGAGCTGGTGAGGAAGCGCACCAGCCGCGTGGCGCGGCCGACGGCGAGCGGCAGGACGCCAGTGGCCATCGGGTCGAGGGTTCCCGTGTGGCCGATGCGGCGCTCCCGCAGCACCCGCCGGGCGACGGCGACGACGTCGTGCGACGTCAGTCCGCCCGGCTTGTCGACGACGAGCACTCCTTCGGGAGTCGCGGGAGCCGCCACGGCGGGGTAGGGGGTCAGTGCCCGGCCGGTTCGAGGGCCGCGCCGGCGCTGGCGCGCTCGATCTGCGCCAGGAGCAGCTCGGCGAACCGCGGCTGGAGGTCGGCGAACCGACCCTTCGCGCTGCAGCCCGAGGCGTTCTTGTGCCCGCCGCCGCCGAACTGCTTGGCAATGGCGTTCACGTCGACCGTCCCCTTCGACCGCATGCTGATGCGCCAGTCTTCAGGCCCGTTCTCCTTGAAGAAGAGCACGGCCTGAATCTCTTTCACCGTCAGTGGCAGGTTGACCAGCCCCTCGGTGTCCTCGTAGGTGCCGCCGCAGCGTGTGGCGAGCGCCTGGTCCACGAATACGGTGGCCAGGCGGCCGCTCGGGTCGAGCTCCATGCCGCTCAGCACGGCGCCGAACAGCTTCAGGCGTCCGAGGTTGTTGCTGTCGAAGATGCTGCTGGCCACATAGGGCGGGCTCACGCCGGCTTCCATGCAGAGGCGACAGATCTCGAACGTCCGGGGCGAGATGCTGGAGTAGTGGAACGAGCCGGTGTCGGTCAGGATGGCGACGTAGACGTGCGTGGCGATCTCGAACGAGAGCGGCACGCCGAGCTCGCGCACCAGCTCGTAGGCCATCTCGCCACAGGCGGCCGCCGACAGGTCGATCCAGTTCATCGCCCCGTACATCGTGTTGCCCGGGTGATGGTCGATGTTGATGACGAAGCCCTTGTCGAGCCCGCCGACGCCGGTGCGCGGCAGGTCGCCACACTCCATCACGATGACGGCGTCGCCCGGGTCGTCGACCGACGGCAGCACCTCAATCTCGGGGACGCCCGGGAAGACCATGAGCGGCGGCGGCGCCGGGTCACGGTTCACCACCCGCACGTCCTTGCCGAGCGCGCGCAGCGCGTAGGCCAGCGCCAGCTCCGACCCGATCGCGTCGCCGTCGGGCCGCGCGTGCGACGTGATGACGAAGCGCTGACGCGTCAGGATCTCGCGGGCGACATCGGCACGGGTGCAGGACTCGGGCACGCTGGTCATTCCTCGTCGCGGGTCGCCGCGTCGTCGGCCGAGGGCTCGACAACCGCGGATTCGCCGGCTGCGGGCTCGACGGCGGGGGCCTCGACGCTCCCGCTGTCACCGCCGCCGGTCTCCACGGTGCGTGCCGCGTCTTCCTGGTGGATCTCGTGGATGAGCCGCTCGATGCGGTCCTGGTTCGCGACCGCCTGGTCGAACCGGAACTCGACCTCCGGTACGCGGCGCAGGCGGATGCGGCTGCCGATCTGCCGGCGGAAGAACGGCGTGGCGCGGTCAAGCGCCTTCGCCGTCTGCTTCCGCGCGGCGTCGTCGCCGAGCATGGTGTAGAAGACGCGCGCGATCTGCAGGTCGGCCGAGACCTGCACGCGCGTCACGGTGATGAACCCGATGCCGGGGTCGTGCACGGTCCCCCGGCTGAGGAGTGAACTGATCTCCTCGCGGATCTGGTCGGCGACGCGGTCTGGACGGAAACCCTGGGCCATCAGGCGCGGGCGCCGACGCGCTCCATCGTGAAGACCTCGATGACGTCGCCTTCCTGCAGCTCGTTGTAGCGCTCGAGCCCGATACCGCACTCGTAGCCCGTCTTGACCTCGCTGACGTCATCCTTGAACCGGCGGAGCGATGCGATCCGCCCCTGGTGCATGACGACGCCATCCCGAAGGAGTCGCGCCTGCGTGTCGCCCGACCGCTTGATCGAGCCGTCGGTGACCATGCAGCCCGCGATCGCGCCGAGCTTCGGCACGCGGATGACCTGACGCACTTCAGCGGCGCCCAGCCTGACCTCCTTGAAGGTCGGGTCGAGCATCCCTTCCATGCCCTTCTTGATCTCGTCCGTCACGGCGTAGATGACCGTGTGGTGACGGATGTCGACCTCTTCGCGCTCGGCCGTCTGCGCGGCGTTGCGGTCGGGCCTGACGTTGAACCCGATGATGATCGCGTTGGACGCCGAGGCCAGCAGCACGTCCGACTCGTTGATGGCACCGACGCCCGAGCGGATGATGCGGATCTTGACCTTGTCGTCCGACAGCTTCGCCAGCGTGTCGGCGAGCACTTCGGCCGAGCCCTGCACGTCGGCCTTCACGATGAGCGGCAGTTCCTTCACGCCGCCCTCGGCAATCTGCTCCTTGAGCGATTCGAGGGTGAGGCGTCCGCCCTTGGCGCCGAGCGCGCGTTCCTTGGCCTGCGCCTGGCGGAACGTGGCGATCTGGCGGGCCTTGGCGGCGTCCGCGACCGTCTGGAACTGGTCGCCGGGACTCGGCAGGCTGGTGAGACCGAGCACCTCGACCGGCGTGGCCGGCCCCGCCTGCTTCACCGAGCGGCCACGGTCGTCGATGAGTGCCCTCACCTTGCCGACCACCGGACCGGCGATGAAGTTGTCGCCGACGTAGAGCGTGCCGTCCTGCACGAGGACGGTGGCCACCGGGCCGCGCCCGCGATCGAGCTTGGCTTCGAGCACGGCGCCCGAGGCACTGCGCTTCGGGTTCGCCTTGAGCTCGAGGATGTCGGTCGAGAGCAGGATCATCTCGAGCAGCTGGTCGAGGTTCTCCCGCTTCTTGGCCGACACCGGCACCATGACGGTGTCGCCGCCCCAGTCCTCGGGGACGAGGCCCTGCTCCGCCAGCTCGCGCTTGACGTTCTCGGGGTTCGCACCCGGCTTGTCGATCTTGTTGATGGCGACGACGATCGGGACACCCGCCGCGCGGGCATGGTCGATCGCTTCCCTCGTCTGCGGCATGACGCCGTCGTCGGCCGCGACCACGAGGACGACCACGTCGGTCACCTTCGCGCCGCGGGCCCGCATCAGCGTGAACGCCTCGTGACCCGGCGTGTCGAGGAAGACCACGCTGCGGCCGTCACCCAGGTCGACGTGATAGGCGCCGATGTGCTGCGTGATGCCGCCGGCTTCGCGCTCGGCCACCTTGGCCTGCCGGATGGCGTCGAGGAGCGACGTCTTGCCGTGGTCGACGTGACCCATGACGGTGACGACCGGGGCGCGCGTGACCACGTCCTCGGGACGCGTCTCTTCGTGCTCGGCCGAGACGATCTCCTGCTCGAAGCTCCGCATCTCGACCTCGGCGCCGAACTCGCGCGCGAGATCCCTGGCGGTGTCGATGTCGAGGGTGCTGTTGATGGTCATCATCATGCGCTTCATCAACAGCTTGGCCAGGACGTCCTTCACGCGGACTTCGAGCTTGTCCGCGAGGTCCTTGACGGTCATCCCCTCGGCGAGGGTGATCTTGCGCGTGATGGGCGGCGGCGCGACGGGCGCCGACGGCATGGACGGCATCGACGGCCGTTCACGTCG
>CANIAI010000192.1 GCA_947465275.1 Acidobacteriota bacterium
CGAGGCCGAGGTCGACCGGGCGGTGCTGCCGTTCCCGGCATGGCAGGTCGACCCGTACCGCGGCATGACGCCGCACTTCCGCATCGCCTCGGCCCGCGCGCGGGCGCTCCACGCCGCGGCCAAGGGGACCGCGCGGCTGATCATCGCCTCGGCCGGCGCGCTGCTGCCGCTGGTGAGCCCGCCGGCGCGGCTGCTCCGTGCGTCGATCGAGCTCGAGATCGGGACCGAGATCGAACCGCAGGATCTCGCCGAGCTGCTCGCCGACGCCGGGTTCACGCGCGAGGACCCGGTCGACGAGCATGGTGCGTTCACGATTCGCGGCGGCATCGTGGACGTCTTCCCGGCGGGTGACAGCGAGCCGGTGCGGCTCGAGTTCATCGGCGACATCATCGAGTCGCTCCGCCGCTTCGACCCCACGAGCCAGCGCTCCTCGGGCTCGACCGACCGCGTGTCGATCGTGCCGCTGCGCGAGCGCTTCGACGACGATCCCGAGGCGCGTGCGCGGACGGCCGACGGCGACGACGCCCTGCCGCTCACCGAGTTCCTCGCGCAGGTGCAGCCGCTGCACGTGATTGTGTCGGAGCAGGCGCAGGTCGAAGAGACCGGCCGCACGCTGCGCGCGCAGTTCGATCAGAGCTACACGGACGCGGCCGGCCGCGGGCACGTCGCCGCCCGGCGTCCCGAACGCGCCTTCGTCGGCTGGGATCCGCTCTGGTCGCGCCTGTCGGCGGCGCCGCGCTTCGAGGAACTCGCCCTCGGTGACGGCCCGGCGCACCAGGTCTCGAGCCAGCCGACGATGGAGTTCCACGGCCGCGTCGGCGACTGGATCGCCGACCTGCGGCAGTCGCGCGAGCGGGGCGACGTCGTCCTGTTCCTGGCGGAATCCTCCGGTCGCGCCGAGCGCACGATCGAGATGCTGCAGGAGTACGACATCGTCGCCGTGCCGCTCGAACGGGCCGAGCAGGTGCACGCCGCGACCGTGCTCGTCGGCGTCGGCGTGCTCTCGCGCGGCCTGCGGCTGCCCGAGGCGGGGCTGCAGATCTACGCCGAGACCGACGTCTTCGAGGAGGAGCGCCGCGGCGCCGCCGAGAAGCGCCGCAACCTGGTCAAGACGTTCCTCTCCGACCTGCGCGACCTCAAGGTGGGCGACCTGGTCGTGCACGTCGACCACGGCATCGGCGAGTTCGTCGGGCTGAAGCAGCTCGGCGTGCGCCCGGGCGAGGCGCCGCAGGAATTCCTCGAGCTGCGCTACTCGGCCGAGGACAAGCTGTTCGTCCCGGTCGAACGGCTCGACCTGATCCAGAAGTACACCGGCGGCGCCCGGCCGGCGCTCGACCGCCTGGGCGGCACGACCTGGGAGAAGGCCAAGACGCGCGTCAAGAAGGCGATGCGCGACATGGCCGAGGAGCTGCTGAAGCTCTACGCTCAGCGCAGGGCGGTGCCCGGCTACGCCTTCGGCCACGACACCCACTGGCAGGAAGAGTTCGAGGGGGCCTTCCCGTACGACCTGACGGTCGATCAGGCGAGCGCGGTCGCCGACATCAAGCGCGACATGGAGTCGACCACCCCGATGGACCGCCTGCTCTGCGGCGACGTCGGCTACGGCAAGACCGAGGTCGCGATGCGCGCCGCGTTCAAGGCGGTGATGGACAGCAAGCAGGTCGCCTTCCTCGCGCCGACGACGGTCCTGGCATTCCAGCACGCGAAGACGCTGCGCGAACGGTTCGCCGGCTTCCCGGTCACGATCGACATGGTCAGCCGCTTCCGCACGAAGCAGGAGACCGCGGCGGTGATCGAGGCCCTGGCGGCGGGGAAGGTCGACGTGATCGTCGGCACGCACCGGCTGCTGTCGAAGGACGTACGTTTCAAGGACCTCGGGCTGCTCGTCGTCGACGAGGAACAGCGCTTCGGCGTCGCGCACAAGGAGCGCATCAAGCAGATGCGCAAGCGGGTCGACGTGCTGACGATGACCGCCACGCCGATCCCGCGCACGCTCAACATGTCGCTCGTCGGCATCCGCGACATGTCGGTCATCGAGACGCCGCCGAAGGACCGCCTCTCGATCCAGACCAACGTGGTGAAGTTCGACGCGCCGGTGATCGAGCGCGCCGTGCGGAACGAGCTGGCCCGCGGCGGGCAGATCTACTTCGTCCACAACCGGGTCGAGTCGATCTTCTCGATCGCCAACCTCCTGCAGCGGCTGGTGCCCGAGGCGAATATCGCCGTCGGCCACGGGCAGATGGGCGACGAGGAACTCGAGCGCGCGATGCTCACCTTCGTCGAGCGCCGGGCCGACATCCTCGTGTCGACGACGATCGTCGAGAACGGCCTCGACATCCCGAACGCGAACACGATCATCATCAACCGCGCCGACCGCTACGGCCTGTCACAGCTCTACCAGCTGCGCGGGCGCGTCGGCCGCAGCGACCGTGCCGCCTACGCGTACCTCCTGATTCCGCCCGAATCGTCGCTCTCGCCGATCGCGCGGAAGCGGCTCGCCGCGATCAAGGAGTTCAGCGACCTCGGCAGCGGCTTCCGTGTCGCGGCGCTCGACCTCGAGATCCGCGGCGCGGGCAACCTCCTGGGCGGCCAGCAGAGCGGGCACATCGATGCCGTCGGCTTCGAGATGTACACGAAGCTGCTCGAGGAGACGATTCGCGAGCTGAAGGGCGAGGAGCTCGACGACGAGGCGCGCGCGACGGTGAACCTGCGCATCGACCTGAAGATCGAGGACGATTACATCGCCGACATGAACCAGCGGCTGTCGATCTACCGGAAGATCGCCGCCGCCCGCGACGAGGCGGAGCTCGGGTCGACGATGGAGGAGGTGCGCGACCGCTACGGCGAACCGCCCGCCTCGGTGCTCAACCTCGCCGAGTACGGACTGGTGCGCATCCTGGCCGACCAGCTCGGGGTGCTCTCGATCGACCGCGAAGGGCGCCTGGTCGTCGTCAAGTTCCGGCCGCAGGCCAAAATCGACCCGGCACGTCTGATCAACGTGGTCTCCGCGACCCCCGGCGTCATCCTGGTGCCGCCGGTCTCGCTCAAGATCGACCTGGACGTGCCGCTCGACGGGCCGAAGCCGGGTGCGGCGGCGCCGGTGCGCCGGGTGCCGCCCCCGATCAAGGGCCGGCTGTCGTCGCGCCCCATCGTCGACCCGGCGAAGTCGTGGTGGACGGCGCGTGCCACGACCGGCGACGTGGCCCCGGGGTTCACGAAGGCGGAGGTCACCCGGAAGCCCGAGCTCGACCCGCGGGCCCCGGGCGGACTGTTCGCCCGGCTCGAGGAACTGCTGCGCGCGCTGCAGTAGCGCCCCGCGCCGGGACCGTCGTGTAAAATGCTGATCTGGAAGGAATTGTCGATGTCAAAGCGACTCGGTGCGATGCTGATCGGCGTGGCCCTCCTCGTCCTCCCGCTGCGGGCGGCGGAGGTGGTGGAGCAGGTGCTCGTGCGGGTGAACGGCGACATCCTGACCAAGAGCGAGTTCGAGCAGCGGCAGATCGCCGTGCTCCGGGCCCGCCCCGAACTGGCCAACACCAGCCCCAACAGTGACGAGCTGAAGAAGGCGATCGCCGAGATCACGCCTGACCTGATCCTCGACGCCGTCGACGAGATGCTCCTGTCGCAGCGCGGCCGCGAGCTCGGCTACAAGATGGCCGACGACCAGTTCAAGGGCATCGTCGACAACATCAAGAAACAGAACAACCTCGACGACGAGGCGAAGTTCCAGGAAGCGCTGAAGTCGGAAGGGATGACGCTGGCTGACCTGAAGCGCAGCCTCGAGCGCCAGATGCTGGTGTCGCGCGTCCAGCAGACCGAGATCGTCTCGAAGGTCACCCTGACCGAGGAAGAGTCGAAGGCCTACTACGACGCCCACACCCGCGAGTTCACGACGCCCGTCGAGCTGACGTTCCGCGAGATCCTCGTCGAGGTGCCGACCTCGGACAAGGGGGTCAACGTGGCCGAAGACGAGGCCGCGCGCGACAAGGCGCTCTCGATCCGCAACCGGCTGCTGGGCGGAGAGCCCTTCGCCCGGCTCGCGGGCGAGGTGTCGGACGCCGCGTCGAAGGCCAACGGCGGCCTGATCGGTCCGATCAACGAAGACGATCTCTCGCCGGCGCTGCAGGAGCTGGTGCGGACGATGAAGGAAGGCGACATCTCGCAGCCGGTGCGCGTGCAGCGCGGCTGGCAGCTGCTGAAGGTCGAGTCGAAGTCGACGCCGCAGGTGAAGAGCTTCGAGGACGCCCGCGGGCAGATCGCCGACAAGATCGGCAACGAGAAGCTTGGCGGTGAGCGGGCGAAGTATCTCGATCGGCTGCGCGGCGAGGCGACCATCGTCTGGCGCAACGACGAGCTGAAGAGGGCCTACGAGCAGGCGCTCCGGACTCGCGCGCGGACGGAGCCCCCCCAGGGCACGCGCTGATGGCCACGGCCCGGACGATCATCGATCCGGCGTCGGTCGCGCCGGTCGCGACCCCGTCGTCCGTCCACTGGTTCGCGCTCTGGACGCGTTCACGCCACGAGCAGATCGTCCGCGAGCAGCTCGAGCGCAGGGAGATCGAGGTCTTCCTCCCGACCATCCTCCGCTGGAGCCGCTGGAAGGATCGCAAGAAGCAGATCGCCTGGCCGCTGTTCCCCGGCTACTGCTTCGCGCGGTTCGACCCGAAGGAGCGGCTCCCGATCCTCAAGAGTCCGGGCGTGGTCAGCATTGTCTCGTTCGAGGGCGAGCCGGCGCCGATCCCCGAGCACGAGATCACCGGGATCCGGCAGCTCATCGACAGCGAGCTGGCATTCGACCCGTGCCCGCTGATCCATGAGGGAATGATGGTCGAGGTCACCCACGGGCCGCTCAAGGGGGTCGTCGGGCGGCTGGTCCGCAAGGGGGCGCATGCCCGCCTCGTGCTGTCGGTCGACCTGATTGGACAGGCGGTGAGCGTCGAGGTCGACGCCGCCGACGTGAAGGCCTACTGATGAAGATCGGATCCGTCAGCCTCGATTCGCCCTATGTCGTCGCGCCGATGGCCGGCATGACCGACACCGCCTTCCGGCGTCTCGTGAAGCGGCAGGGCGGCTGCGGGCTGGTCGTCACCGAGATGGTCTCGTCCGAGGGGCTCGTGCGCGGCATCGACCGCACCCTCGAGTACGCCGAGTACACCGAAGAGGAGCGTCCGGTCTCGATCCAGATCTTCGGCGGCGATCCGGCGACGATGGCCGACGCGGCGCAGATCGTCGAGAGCATGGGTGCCGACATCGTCGACATCAACATGGGCTGCCCGGTCCAGAAGATCGCGAAGCACCAGGCGGGCTGCAGCCTGATGCGCGAGCCCGAGC
>CANIAI010000193.1 GCA_947465275.1 Acidobacteriota bacterium
CACGGCCGCGGTGGCAGCACCCGCGACGCCGGAACCGTCTGCTCAGCCGCCTGCTCAACCGTCTGCTCCAGAGGCGACCTCCGCCGCCGGCGACCCCGCCGACGCCTCCGAGCGCGACGCCTGAACGGTGCCGTGGCGCCGGCCGTCGGCGGGCATCGGCCCGCGACACCGCACCCGATGAAACTGGCCGTCGTCGTCCAGCGATACGGAACCGACATCAACGGCGGGGCGGAGCTCCACGCCCGCTACGTCGCCGAACGGCTCGCGCGGCATGCGGACGTGCGGGTGCTGACGACCTGCGCGCGCGACTACATCACCTGGCGGAACGAACTGCCGGCCGGCGAGGCGACCGTGAACGGCGTCCCGGTCGAGCGCTTCCCCGTCGCGCACGAGCGGCACGTCGAGACGTTCGGGCGACAGTCCGCGCGCCTCTTCTCATCGCCGCACTCGGTGCACGACGAGCTGACATGGCTCGAGAGCGAGGGGCCGGTCAGCCCGGGCCTGCTGGCCCGTCTCGCCGAGACACGCGACCGCTTCGACGCCGTGCTCGTCTTCAGCCTGCGGTATCACCACGCGTACCATGCCGCGCGGCGGCTCGGCCGGCGCGTCGTCCTGGTCCCCACCGCCGAACGCGACCCGGCGATTGCCCTCGCGATCTTCGGCCCGGTGCTGCGGGGTGTGGGTGCGATCGCCTACAACACGCCAGAGGAGCGGGTCCTGCTCGAGACACTCTCGGGCAACCAGCACGTGCCGGGCTCGGTCATCGGTGTCGGGTCGGAGATTCCGGATGACGCCGACGGGGCGCGGGCGCGGCGCACCTTCGACCTGGCGGGACCGTACCTGATCTACGTGGGCCGGATCGACGCGAACAAGGGGTGCCCGGAGCTGTTCGACTTCTTTCTCCGGTACCTGGATCGCAGTCGGAGGGACCTGACCCTGGTACTCATCGGCACCCCGGTCGTGCCGATCCCCGCACATCCCAGGATCCGCCACCTCGGGTACGTGAGCGACCGTGACAAGTTCGACGCCATTGCGGGAGCGGCCGCGCTCATCATGCCGTCGTACTTCGAGAGCCTCTCGATGGTCGCGCTCGAGGCCTGGGCGCTCGGTCGGCCGGTGATCGCGAACGCCCGGTGCGACGTGCTCGTGGGTCAATGCCTGCGCAGCAACGCCGGGCTGTATTATCAGAACGCTGCCGAGTTCGCCGGCGCGGTCGATGCCATCCTCGACACGCCGGGACTCGCCGGTCAGCTCGGTACCAACGGCCAGCGTTTTTATCGAGCGCAGTACGACTGGCCGGTCATCGAGCACAAGTATCTCGAGCTGTTCGATCGCCTGCCCTCAGCCAGCGTCCATGGCGAGATGGAGCCACTGCCCGGCTGGCTGGCCCGACGGCGACGCACCTGCCGCCCTGCCATCGGCGTGCTGGCGGGAATGCCCGCCGGTCCCGTCAGGGGCCCGGCCGAAACTGGAGCCCACGCGTGAAGTTTGCCTTCATCACCCCCCGCTACGGCGCTGAACTGAGCGACGGCCCCGAGCACGCGTGCCGCCTGCTCGCCGAGCAGGTCGCGCACCGGCACGAGGTCGAGGTGCTCACGACGTGCGCCCGTGACGCGGCGAGCTGGAAGAACGAGTACGCCGAGGGGGCCGACCGGGTGAGAGGCGTCATGGTGCGCCGCTTTTCCGTCAGCCAGCTCCGTGACGAGACAACGCTCCTGAACGCCACCGCGCGGCTCACGGCGGGGGCGCACGATCGGCAGGACGAACTCGAATGGGTACGGCTGCTGGGTCCGTCAGCGCCGGGGTTGATCGAGCACCTGAAGCGTCAGCAGCGCAGCTACGACGCGCTCGTGTTCTTCTCGCTCCAGCACGCCACCACGGTGCAGGGGCTGGCGGTCGCCCCCGAGCGCAGCGTCGTGTTTCCCTGCCTCGAGGCAGACCCGACACTCCGCTTCAGCCTGTGGGGCGACCTGCTGCGCTCCGCGCGCGCGGTCGGCCTGATGTCCGGCGCCGAACGGTCGCTGCTCCAGGCCTACACCGGCATCTCGCCGCAGCACGAGGAGCTCGTCGGCGTCGGCATCGAGGCGGCGGCGCCGCTGACCTATCCGCGCCACCAGCAGGACCCGGCCGACACGCTGCCGCCGGATGATGACCTGGCGGTGCCCGAGGGCATCGAGGAGCCGGACTATCTCTCCGGGCGCGGCGTGCCGTTCCGGCGGCGGCACCGGCTCTACGGCTCGCTCGTCCTGTACGGCGGCCGGCTCGAGCCGGACAACGGCACCGAGGAGATGCTGGAGTACTTCCACCCGTTCGCCGCCGGAACGCCGGACGCGACGCTCGTGCTGATGGGCGTGAAGATGATCCCGGTGCCCGACGTGCCGTACGTGCGGCTCGCCGGCGTGCTGCCCGATCGGGATCGCATGGCGGCGTTCGAAGCCGCCGACGTCACGATCGCGCCGACGTCCCGCGACCTGCTGGTCGAGCCGCTGCTCGAGAGCCTGGCGATGGGCACGCCGGTCCTGGCGAGCGCGCGCAATGCGGCGGCGGTCGATCACTGCCGGCGGGCGAACGCCGGGCTGTACTACGGCAACGCGGAGGAGTTCTCCGAGGCCCTGACGCTGCTGTTGTCGGATCGCGCCCTGCGGGAACGCCTGGGAGAGAACGGACAGGCGTACGTACGGCAGCACTTCCGGTGGGACGCCGTGCTGGGGCGCTTCGACCGGCTCGTCAGCCGCGTGAAGCGCGCATAGCGCTACTCGTGCGAGGTGGTCGTGGACGGCCCGGTGCCACGGGCTCGACCCGCGGACGCCCCGCCGGCCGCGCCGCCGTCCTCGTCGCCCGCGACCGACTTCTTCCGTCTCGGGCCGATCTCGTAGCGCTTGATCATCTCGTTGAGCGTGGTCGGCTTGATGCCGAGCAGTTCCGCGGCCCGCTTCTGCACGCCGCCGGCGGCTTCGAGCGTCGACTCGATCAGCCGCTTTTCCACGTTCGTGATGACGTCCTTGAACGAGATCCCCTCCGGCGGGACGACGAACTTCGGGACGTGGAAGGCCGGTGTCGACCGCACGTGATCGGGGATGAGGTCGGCGCCGATCCGCGGGCCGTGGCTCAGCACCACCGCGCGCTCCATGACGTTCTCGAGCTCGCGCACGTTGCCCGGCCAGTCGTACTCCATCAGGAGGTCGAGCGCCTCGGCTGACAGCTCGATGCCCCGCCGCTCGTTCTCCTCACCATACTTCTCGAGGAACTGCTGGGCGAGCAGCGGAATGTCCTCCTTCCGCTCGCGCAGCGGCGGCAGGTAGATGTTGATGACGTGCAGCCGGTAGTACAGGTCTTCCCGGAAGCGGCCGTCCTCGGCCATCTGCTTGAGGTCGCAGTTGGTCGCCGCGACGATCCGGACGTCGACCTTGATCGTCTCCATCCCGCCGAGCCGCATGAACTCGCGCTCCTGGATCACGCGCAGCAGCTTCGCCTGGGTCTCGACCGGGATGTTCCCGATCTCGTCGAAGAAGATGCTCCCCTTGTCCGCCATGTCGCACAGGCCCTTCTTCGGGTAGACCGCCCCCGTGAACGCGCCCTTGACGTGGCCGAACAGCGTTGACTCCAGCAGGTCTGGCGGCAGGTTGCCGGAGTTCACCGTCACGAACGCCTTGTCCGACCGCTGCGAGTTCAGGTGGATGGCGCGCGCCACCAGTTCCTTGCCCGTCCCGCTCTCGCCGGTGATCAGGATCGTCGAACGGCTCGGCGCCGCCTGGATGATCAGGTCGAACACCTGCTGCATCCGCGGGCTGCGGCCGATGATGCCGGCGAAGCGCTGCGACTGCGCCTGGAGGTTCCGCTTCAGCGTGACGTTCTCCTCCATCAGGCGGCGGCGCTCGATCGCGTTCCGCACGACGATGAGCACCTCGTCGTTCTTGAACGGCTTCGTGATGTAGTCGAACGCCCCGCGCTTCATCGCCGCGATCGCGTTCTCGACCGAGGCGAACGCCGTGATCATCAGCACCGGCAGGTCGTCATCGAGCTTCTTGAGTTCGTCGAGCGTCTGGATGCCGTCCATGCCGGGCATCATCACGTCGACGATGGCCGCATCGAAGCCGCCCGCGCGCGCCAGTTCGAGTCCCTGCTCGCCGTCCTCCGCGAGCCGCACGTCGTAACCTTCACGCCTCAGCAGCGTCTCGAGGATCTCGCGCATGATTTCCTCGTCGTCGATGACGAGGATCGAAGCCTTTGGTGCCATGGATGGTCTGCTCACTGACGCGCCGCCCGCAGGTGGCGCTCGGCCGACAACTGCGGGAATCCGAGGACGAACCGCGTGCCCTGGCCGACGACGCTCTCGCAGTCGAGCGTGCCCTCGTGCTCACGGACAATCCCGTACGTGATGGAGAGTCCAAGGCCGGTGCCCTGGCCAATCCCCTTGGTGGTGAAGAACGGATCGTAGATCCGTGACAGGTGCTCGCTCGGGATGCCCGACCCGGTGTCGGCAACCTCCGCGGTCACCCGGGCGCCGCGCACGTGCGTGGCGACGGTCAGCCACCCGCCTCTCGGCATCGCGTCCCGGGCGTTCATGAACAGGTTGAGGAACACCTGCTGCAGCTTGTGCTCGACGGCGTAGACCTGGAGCGGCTCCGGGTGCAGTTCGCGGCGCACCTTGATGCGCTGCATCTCGAACTGGTGCTCGAGCAGCGAGAGCACGTCGGAGATCACGGCGTTGAGGTCCACGGGCGCCGAATCGGTCGTCGCGCCCGCGTTGGTCGGACGCGAGAGGTTGAGCAGCCCGTTCACGATCTTGGCCGCCCTGAAGGTCTGGCGTTCGATCTTCTCGAGGATGCGGGTCTTCGGGTCGTCGGGGTCCGCTCCTTCGAGGAGCATCTGGGTGAAGCTGGAAATGCCCGTGAGCGGCGTGTTGACCTCGTGCGCGACGCCTGCCGCCAGCAGCCCGATCGACGCCATCTTCTCGGAGATCTGCAGCTGCTCTTCGAGCTGCACGCGCTGCGTGACGTCGGCCAGGATCACGATGGTGCCGACCGGGACGCGGGGGCCGTCGTCGACCGCCCTGAGCGGCACGACGGCCGCATCGACGATCCTCGCGTGCCCCTCCACGGTCAGCGACTGGCGTGAGAGCGTCGACCCCGCGGGCGCCTCACGGCGCGCCTCGCGCACCGCCTCGACGAAGCCCGACTCGAACAGGTCGGCCAGCCGCCGACCGGCGGCCGCCTCGCGCCTGATCCCGCAGAGGCGCTCCATCGCCCGGTTCCAGCGCACGACGCGATCGTCGAGGTCGAGCACGAGCAGGCCGGTGTCGAGCGATTCGAGGATGTTCTCGTTGAAC
>CANIAI010000194.1 GCA_947465275.1 Acidobacteriota bacterium
CCTTCGTGAACCAGCTCGACTTCGTCACGTCGGCCGGCCACCTCGATGGCGGGGACAGCCGCGCGAAGCTGCGGTTCCCGGGGAAGGGGCCGGTGGCGGTCATTACCGATCTCGGCATCCTGACGCCGGACCCAGTGACGAAGGAGCTGACGCTCACCAGCGTGCACCCGGGGGTGACCGCCGACGCGGTCGTCGCGGCGACGGGATGGCCGCTGAAGGTGGCGAGCGAACTCTCGACCACGGCCCCGCCCACCGCGCAGGAACTCACGGTGCTCCGTGATCTGCAGGCGCGGACGGCGAAGGCCCACGCCGGCCAGGCGTAGCGTGTGCGGGTTCGCGGCGGTGTCTCAAGATGCCGCCGCGGGTCCTTTTTGCGTGGACTTCGCTACCTCGACAACATAGAATCCCGGCCGGCTTGAGGACATCCACTACATGGCCTTCAATTTCACACCAACACATCTCCACCTGCTGCTGAACCACTTCCCGACGATCGGTTTCATCATCGGTCTCGGCCTCTTCGTGATCGCGATGATCGCGAAGAGCGAGCACCTGAAGCTCGGGAGCCTCGTGGTGCTCGTGGGCATCTCGATCATCACCATTCCCACGTACATCACCGGCAACGCGGCCGGCGAAGTGATCTGCGGTGTGGCGGCGAACCTGCCCGGCGCCTGTCACGACACGACCATCTCGCGGTCGTTGATCGACCAGCACGAGGGAGCGGCGCTGCAGGCGCTGCTGCTGATGACGCTGACCGGCGGGCTGGCCTGGCTCGGCATGTGGCAGTGGCGTCGGTTCGGCGCGATGCCGGGCTGGAACCACGTGGCGGTGCTCCTGTTCGGGGTGATCACCCTGGCGACGGTCTCGCGTGCGGCCGCGATCGGCGGTGAGATTCGCCACCCCGAGATTCGGGTGACGGCTGATTCCTCGGCGAAGCAGTTCGGCCGGGTGGCCGGCGACTTCATCTCGAACACGCCCTGGACCTGGGTGACGGCCGAGACCCTGCACTTCATCGGGCTGACGCTGCTCCTGGCCGTCTGCCTGCTGATCCTGCTGAAGGTGCTCGGCACCATCCCGACGATCACCTACAACACGCTGGATCGCCTGCTGCCGTGGGCGATTCTCGGGTTCGGCCTCAACATCTTCACGGGGATGGGCTTCTTCGCGGCCGCGCCCTATCAGTACATCCACAACGTCGCGTTCTACTACAAGCTGGCCTTCATCATCGGCGCCGGCCTGATCACGCTGCTCTACACGTTCGACCCGTCGTGGTCGCACGAAGGAGAGCAGCCGACGATGCGCTCGAAGGTGCTGGCGGGTGCCGCACTCTTCCTGTGGGTCGGCGTGATGTTCTGGGGCAGCATGCTGCCGTTCATCGGCAACGCGTTCTAATCGGGGATCAAGACAATGACAGCTTCTGGGTCTGGACCGTACGAGCTGGCGGCCATTGTGTTCGGGGTGGTGACGATCTGCACCGTGCTGGTGGGCATCGTCGGCATCCTCATCGACAAGAGCGCCGCGGCGCACGAGCATCGGGGAGGCCGGTAAGGCAATGACCGACTTTCTACTCTGGGTTGAAAGCCTCTCCTACAGCACCTTCGTCCGGGAGTCGGGTTCGCTCTGGGCGTTCCCGATGTACCTCTTCATGCACACGCTCGGCATGGCCATCATGGTCGGCTGCGCGACGATGATCAGCTTCGCCCTGCTCGGCATCTGGCCGAAGGGCGTGCCGATCAAGCCGCTGTCGAAGCTCTTCCCGATCATGTGGGTGGCGTTCTTCGTGAACCTGTTCACCGGCGTGTCGATCTTCTTCAAGGATGCGAACAGCTACGGTCACAACTGGGACTTCTACATGAAGCTCGTGTTCGTGGTCGCCGGCATCATCCTGATGCGTCGCATGCAGACGACGCTGCCGAAGGACGCGCAGCTCGATAAGGGGCCCGTCCCGGGCCACCTGAAGAGCCTCGCGACGCTGTCGATCCTGTGCTGGTTCCTCGCCATCGTGGCGGGCCGCCTGATCGCCTACGTCGGTCCGGTGCCGGGGCTCTAAGACCGGTACCGTTCGTCGTCACACCAGAGAGGCCGCCGGGGCGATTGCCCAGGCGGCCTCTTGCACGTACGGCCGCTCTCCGCAGGCTCCCGCGCGCCGCAGCATCGACCAGACCACCACTGCGAACCGAACGCGGGAAAGTTCAGGACGCGCCGCGAAACTTCCCGCGTTCGGACTGACGACGCGCGGCAGTCTGGGCAAAAACACGCGGAAATACGGCCACAAATGTGTGAATGGCCGCGCTGGCGAACCGCTTGCACAACGGGAGGCGCGGCACGCATCCGGTCAGGGTCGGGGCGCGCTGGTGGTGTCGACCGACGGTCTCCCTCGAGGTCCCGTGGTCACTGGCTTCGGGTGGTACCCGCTGCGAAAGGAACGGCTGTCGTGCTGAACTTTCTGACTTCACTGGAAAACAGTGGCATCTCGACGTATCTGCGGGAGTCCGGCTCCATCTGGGCCTACCCGCTCGTGCTGACGCTCCACACCGCCGGCCTCGCCGTGCTGGTGGGGACGAACTGGGCGGTGGACCTGCGTCTGCTCGGCGTCGGAGGCTCGGGTCCGCTCGGCCGACTCGATGGGCTGTTCAAGATGATGTGGGTCGGCTTCTGGATCAACTTCGTGACCGGCCTCCTGCTCTTCATGGCCGATGCGACCACGAAGGGGACGGCCACCGTGTTCATGGTGAAGCTGGCCCTGGTGGTCGTGGCCGTGATCGTCGCGCGGCAGACCAGGGCCGTGCTCTTCCCGGGAGGGCGCCAGGTGACGGTGGCGCCGGCCTCGGCGCGCGCGCTGGCCGTTGCCTCCTTCCTGCTCTGGGCCGCCGCAATCACCGCCGGTCGGTTCATGGCCTACGGTTCTTCGGCTTACGGTAACTAGGGGGCTGTCGTGCTGCAATACGCCTTGATGCTGCGTGCAACGTCGATCTCGGAAGTCATCCGGCTGTCGCCCTGGACGTGGCCGATCAGCGAGACGGCCCACTTCATCGGCATGGCCCTGTTGATCGGGGTCATCGGCCTGCTCGATTTCCATCTCCTGGGCTTCGCCAAGATCATGTCGATGGAGCAGCTGCGGAAGCTGCTGCCCTGGGGGATCTTCGGGTTCGTGATCAACCTGGTCTCCGGGCTCGTGTTCGTCGTCGGCGCGCCCGACCAGTACGCGACCAATCCGGCGTTCTACTTCAAGCTGATGTTCCTGGTGATTGCCGGGCTCAACGCGCTCTACTTCGAGACGGCGCACGGCAAGCACGTGCTCGAGCTCGGGCACATGGACACGCCGCCCAACTCGCTCAAGATCGCGGGTGCGCTCTCGATCTTCTCGTGGTTCATGGTGCTCTACTGGGGGCGCATGCTCCCGTTCATCGGCAACGCCTTCTAGCACCGGCGGTTGACGGGCGGCGGCTCTCCATCGGGGGCCGCCGCTGTATAGTCTGGAAGTGCGCACCGCTCGTCTCGTCGCCGCCGCCGCCCTGGCGCTGGCCACGGTCGCCCCGGCCGGGGCACAGTCCGTTTCCCCTTCAGTGCTGTTCGGCACCTGGCGCCTCAACGTCACGGCGTCCGACTGGAACCCGCCGCCGATGCCGTACGGGCGCGCCACCTGGAAGGTGGAGCCGGTCGGGGATCAGGTGAAGATGACCTACGACATGATCGGCACGCGCGGTGGCGTGACGTACATGGAATGGACCGGTCGCTTCGACGGGCTGGACTATCAGGTGCAGGGGCCCGACTCGTACGTCACATACGCGTACCGGGTCGTGGACGCCCGGACGCTCGACCTGCTCGTGAAGGTGGAAGGCCGTGTCGTGGCCGCCGGCCAGGTGACCGTGTCGCCTGATGGGCGGAGCGCGACGACCCGCACGGCGTCCCCGGGTCCGAAGGGCGAGATCGTCTCGTCGACCGTCTACGACCGCCGCTGAGCGAGCCTTCCTACTCGGGCGGCCGCACCCAGCGGAACGGGCTGTTCACCAGCCGCCACGTGTCGCGGCCCACCAGCGAGAGCTCGGCGTGGATGGTGTGCCCGTCCATGGTGCCGTTCAGCACGAGCCGGTCCTCGGCCGGGCGTTCGAACTCGAACGTCGACGACCACATGCCCGTCGTCCCCTTCCGCAGCAGCAGCGTGCCCCTGTTGACGTCGATGGTGCTGTCGTAGCGCGCCATCGAATCGTCGAATCGCTGGAACACCATCCGGTCGGGGAAGTCGAAGATCGCGCGCCGCCACCGCCGGTCGTAGTCGTTGGTCGCGGGATGGCGCTCCTCGCCATCCACCGTCATGCGGTCCACGTCCCAGACGCCGTAGAGCGCGGACCGCGGGTGCGCGGGGCCGTCCGGCTGGTCCCACTGCCGCACCTGGAGCCACGTGTAGACCCCGCCAAGGTACGCACCGAAGGCGATCTGCGCGATGAGGACCAGCCGCGCGAGTTCGGGACGCCGTGTCAGCGCCCGGTGCGTCGACGCGGGCGCCGGGCGGTCGAGCACGAGCACGTCGAGCAGGCGGCGCGCGTCCGGCGCGAGCAGCAGCAGCGACATCAGGATGTAGTGCGACGAGATCTGTTTCAGGCCGAAGTCATAGCCCGCATTGAGCGCGAGCACCTGGATCATGTCGGCCAGCGTGACGAGCGCACCGAGCGGGGTGGTCTTCGGAAAGACCAGCAGGATGGCGCCGAACACCTCCGCGACCCCGCCGAACACCTGATAGGGCACGGAGGCGCCGATGAAGGCCCACAGCAGGTTCGAGAGCGAGAGGTTGCCGATCGGCTGGACGATGACGGTCAGCGCCGGCGGGACGAACTGCGTCGGGATGACCTTGGCCATCCCGTAATAGAACATCTGCGCGCAGAGCGCGAAACGCAGGAAGAGACGGAACCACTTGTGGAGCTCGGCGTAGTTCGTGCGCCCGCGGTCGGCCATCGACCAGGCGAGGGTGCCCAGCAGCGACAGGGACAGCAGCCAGAAGGTCTGTACCCAGTGGAACAACGTGTCGCCGCTGTTGCCGCCCTCGAAGACGACCTCGTGTTCGGTGACGAGCTGCCCGAGTGCTCCGGTGATCGCACGCATGGGCCACTCGGGTCCAAGGGGCGGCAGTTGGCCGAACGGGGTGAGGAACATGCCCGCGACCACCTGGTTCGCGAACGACCAGAGCAGCAGGTAGATGAACAGGAAGCGGAAGGCGACGAGCGTCGCCGGTCTCCAGACCCGTGCCGCGTCGGCGGCTCCGGCTCCTGAGTCGGTGGCGATCCGTGACATCGGGTTCATCTTACACGCGGGTGGGAGGGCGGCTGGCG